>CAZAGR010000130.1:0-7452 GCA_964484585.1 uncultured Propionivibrio sp.
GTTGTTTCTCTTGGTATCGGCAGAAATCGGTTTTTATTAACACAGTTCAACTAAGCATTTGTTATTTATCCTCCGCCTGGGTAGACACCGCTTGATATGTGATCGATGAGCATTATGGAATTACGCAGAACTACATTGTCAAATCCGGCACACGGTACCTTGCGGGAACTGGTGAGTCTGCATTACGGCACTACCGGAAGCGGACCGAAGGTTGTCATTCAGGCATCGCTCCATGCCGACGAATTGCCGGGGATGCTCGTTGTACATCATTTGCGACAACTGATTGACGAACATGAGCGCGCCGGGCGCATCATCGGCAAGATAGTATTATTACCGGTGGCCAACCCGATCGGGCTTGCCCAGTCAGTTCTGCGCGTGCCTGTTGGACGTTTCGAAATGGGCACAGGAGAAAATTTCAACCGCAATTATCCCGCCTTGACTGATACGGTGATCGCCCACGTTGACGGTTTGTTGAGCGCCGATCCGAACCACAATCGCGGCGCCATACGCGCTGCAATGCGCAAAGTGCTTTCCGGGATGTCGTGCAGCGATGAATTATCAAGCCTGCGGCGCGCGTTGCTTCTAAATGCCTGTGATGCGGATGTGGTGCTGGACCTTCACTGCGATTTTGAGGCTGTGCTGCATATGTACGTTGGTACGCCCCTTTGGCCCAGCGCTGAACCGCTGGCACGACTGCTGGGCGCTGAGGCAGTTTTGCTTGCAACCGACTCTGGTGACAACCCGTTCGATGAAGCATGTTCCAAAGTATGGTGGGAGGCCTCCCACCATTTTGGCGAGCGTTTCCCGATTCCGCTCGCCTGCCTCGCCACAACTATCGAGTTACGCGGGTCCTCCGACGTGAATCACAGTCTGGCGCGAAAAGACGCTGCAGCAATTATTTCATTCTTGATCTATCGCGGCGTGTTGCGCGGAGACCCTGTGCCTCTACCCCGAGCACGTTGCGCGGCTACGCCTTTAGCGGGATCGATGCCGATCGAGACAACTCGCCCTGGAATTCTTGTATTCACGAGTGCGGTCGGTGCAAAAGTGGCTATCGGCGATTGCGTGGCCGAAATTGTCGATCCGCTGAGTGGTGAAGTAACGCAATTGCTCAGCCCCGTAGAGGGCATTTTGTATGCACGCGAATCTCGACGCTATGTGACTGCTGGAACGCGGGTGGCCAAAATCGCGGGAGCCCACGCATTGCGCAATGGCAAACTGCTATCCGCTTGAGCCGGCGTTCCTCGGTCTACAATCTCGAATCTCGTTTGCCGGAATGTGAGAAATGACTCTGCAGGTCGGCTTTCTGCTGCTTCCCGGATTTTCCCTGCTTTCCTTAGGCGCTGCGACGACCAGCCTGGCCAGCGCAAACGAACTCGCAGGCGATGAGCCTTACGCAATGCGGCTGCTGGCACTCGATGGATCGCAGGTGAAGGCGCAATGTGGCACTCAAATCGCCGCTGAGCCCTTGGCATCGGGTTTGCCCCGCTGCCATGCCCTTCTGGTTGTTGCCGATCAGGTCCTTAACGAGGCCGATCTGACCCGGGTACGAACTGCACTAAGACCCGACGCCGTTACCGAAAGCCATATTGCCTGGTGGGGTGGGGTGGGCGCAGGGGCGGCCTTGCTGGCAAGCTGCGGCCTGCTAAAGGATCATCGGGCGGCAGTGCACTGGCAGCATGCAGCCGAAGTCGGACGACACAATCTAACCACCGTCATTTCCACCAACGTTTATGAGATCGATCGCAACCGCCTTACGGGCGGCGGCGGCGCCACCACCCTCGATCTGATGCTGACCTGGCTGAGTGATCGCCATGATGCCGCCTTTTGTGCCGAGCTGTCCGCGCAGCTTGGAGTCGAACGGGTGCGCCAGAGCAGCGAACGACAACCGATGCCGGCGTCAGCCCACCCGGCCGCAGGGTCGGCCCGAATCACGGAAGCACTTCAGTTAATGGAGGCGAACCTGGGCGAACCCTTGCCCACTGAAGAAGTCGCACGCCTTGTCGGCATTTCCCGCCGCCACCTCGAGCGACTGTTTCGCCAGCATCTCGGCACACTCCCCGCGCGCTATTACCTCGAACTACGGCTTAAAGCAGCGCGACGCCAATTGAAGCAAACCAGTCAATCTGTCCTGCAAATTGGACTCGGTTGCGGTTTTGTTTCCGGACCGCATTTTTCAACCGCCTACCGCGCTCTTTTTGGCCATACACCCCGCGAGGAGCGCGCAGGCACCACTCAGCCGCGCGAACCAGTCGCCGATAACTAGATGGAGAAGCTTCGCAATGCAAACTAGTCAATTTGTGCTTCGCCCCGCGTGTATGGACGACTTGCAAACTATCGAGAAATTCGCCAACGCAAGCGGCTTTGGCGTGAACTCGCTGCCGCCACGTCGCAACCGGCTCGAAGACCGCATAGAGCGCTCACAGCGTGCGTTTGCCAATACCGACAGCCCTGGTGGAGATGACATTTATCTGTTCGTGCTCGACGATCTTGAACGCGGCATTACGATCGGTACCAGCGGTATCACTGCCAGCGCCGGGGAGCATGGACGTTTTTACTGTTACCGTAATGAATTTGCCCTGCAAGCCAGCGAAGAGCTGGGCATCACCAACCGCGTGCACACTCTGCGTCTATGTCAGGACCTTTCCGGGCACACGCTGCTGACGTCGTTCTATATCGAACCGGATTACGCACAAACCGTCGCACCCCAGATCCTGTCGCGCGCGCGATTACTGTTCATCAGCCGGCATTCGATGCTTTTCTCGGACCGACTTGCCGCTGAAAATCCCGGACTGTGCGACGACACTGGACGCAGTCCGCTATGGGAAGCATTGGGACGACGCTTCTTCAAGATGGATTACGCCCAGGCAGAATTGCTAAGCGAGGGGCGGACGAAATCCTATATCGGCGAATTGATGCCGAGTTCGCCGATATATGTGCCCTTACTGACCGACGAAGCCCAATGGGCATTGGGTCAGTTGCATCCGGCAGCAGAACTGCCATTTTCTATACTGATTGATGAAGGCTTTGATCCAGACACCTATGTCGACATATTTGACGGCGGCCCGACTGTAGAAGCACGAGCGGCGATGTTGGGTACGGTTGGCGGACGAAAACTGGTCACCTTGCAGACTGAACGAAATTCGGTGATTGGTGAGTGGTTTCTCGTCAGTAATGGTTTGCATGACAATTTCCGCGTCACCCTGATGCAGGGACGTTTAACTGGCGGTGAACTGACAATCAATGCCGTTGATGCTTCACGACTTGGCGTTTCGGCAGGAGCGGCCGTCGACATGGCAAGTGCGGAGTGGGCTTCAAACTTGGCTGCAAACTTGGCCGCCCACGACGAGGCCCGACTCCGGTAGCCAAATCGCCGTTCCGCCACCGCCGACTTTTTTAGTCACTTCTGTGTCAAATTGATACATTTCATGTTCAGAGTTTTTAGTCACAGCGACGCGGCGAAAACCATGATTAATGGCCACGCTTTTGTTTTGCGCCGCATCGCCGTGGTGAATGATTTTCCAGCTGGTCCGGCTTAGAATTCGAGCACGCGCAGACCAAACAAGCTCTCCTCATTGCCGACAAACGCCGCTTCAGCGATGATCCTGCCTTCGACCCAGTGCAGGGAAATTGTGGTGCCAAATGTCAGATCTGCTTCGGCTCGACGAGAATATGCAAGCCATTGACAGGTGTTATGCGATAAGAACTTGATCCACATCAGAAGATTCGCTCCCGGAACGCGTTAGTCTGAGCAAATTAACGCCTCCCGATCGTTTTCAAGCAGTGCCAAGGAGATTAATTTGCATCCTACCGATATTTCCAATCCAGCCTACTTTCACAAGGTCGTTGACTGCCAGTGGGCCTGCCCTGCGCACACTCCGGTCCCTGAGTACATTCGCTTGATCGGGCAAGGCCGATACAGCGACGCTTATATGATCAACTGGGTGTCCAACGTATTCCCAGGAATCCTCGGGCGTACCTGCGACCGCCCCTGCGAACCCGCATGCCGGCGTACTCGAGTGGAAGAAAACAACGGCGAGAAACCCGAGCCAGTCGCTATCTGCCGGCTCAAACGCGTAGCCGCCGATTACAAGGACGACGTCCGCGCGCGCATGCCTGAAGTCGCTCCTGCAAATGGCAAGCGAGTTGTCTGTATCGGCGCTGGTCCCGCCTCGCTCACCGTCGCGCGCGACCTGGCACCGCTGGGCTACGCCGTCACCATTTTCGATGGCGAGGCCAAAGCCGGCGGCTTCATCCGATCCCAGATTCCGCGCTTTCGACTCCCCGAATCAGTGATTGATGAAGAGACTGGATACATTCTTGACTTGGGCGTCACATTCAAGAACGGGCAACGCGTCGACTCCATGAAAGCCCTCATGAATGAGGGCTACGACGCCATCTTTGTCGGTAGCGGTGCGCCGCGCGGACGTAGCCTGGAAGTACCCGGACATCACGAAGCCGCGGCGCATATTCATATCGGCATCGATTGGCTGGCCTCGGTGTCCTTTGGGCACATCACCCAGATAGCGCCACGAGTCATTGTGCTGGGCGGCGGAAACACTGCTATGGACTGCTGCCGCTCGGCGCGGCGCCTCGGCGGAAGCGACGTCAAGGTGATCGTACGCAGCGGCTACGAGGAAATGAAGGCCTCGCCTTGGGAAAAAGAAGACGCAGTACATGAAGGCATTCCCATAATCAACTTCCACGTGCCGAAGAGTTTTGTGCACGAACACGGGAAACTTACTGGCATGTACTTCGATGTCGTGCGTGCCGAGTACGACGAGAAGGGCCGGCGGAGTCTGATTTCCACTGGCGAACCCGAGGTTTTTTTCCCCTGTGACGAAGTATTGGTGGCAGTGGGGCAGGAAAACTCTTTCCCGTGGATCGAGCACGACTGCGGCATCGAATTTGATCAATGGGGCTTGCCCGTACTGCGCGAAAACAGCTTCCAAAGCTCAGTTCCGCGTGTGTTTTTTGGCGGCGACGCGGCCTACGGACCCAAGAACATCATTACTGCCGTGGCCCACGGTCACGAGGCGGCGGTTTCCATCGACCGCTTTGTGCATCGCGAGGATGTAACGCAACGGCCGCCACCGCTAACGCAACTGAAGTCTCAAAAAATGGGAATTCATGAATGGAGCTACGACAACGATATTTCAATTGATCAGCGCTTCAAGGTGCCTTGGGCAAAAGCAGAGCAGGCGTTGGCCAGTATTCGCATCGAGGTGGAACTGGGCTTTGATGCGGCCACGGCCTTCAAAGAAGCAAGCCGCTGCCTCAACTGCGATGTGCAGACGGTATTCAATCGTGACCTGTGCATCGAGTGCGACGCCTGCGTGGACATTTGTCCGATGGACAGCATCACCTTTACGCTAAATGCTGTAGAGGCTGATTTGCGCCTGCGGCTTAAGGCACCGGCGCACAATGCAACACAGGATTTATTTGTCTCACCCGAGTTGAAGACCGGTCGCGTGGCTGTAAAAGATGAGGACGTTTGCCTGCACTGCGGTCTATGCGCCGAACGCTGCCCCACAGGTGCGTGGGACATGCAAAAGTTTCTGTTCAACACAACTCAGGCCGGACCGCACTGCCGCGACGTCCATAAATCGCAACGGGAGTACGCATGATGAAGCGCATCGAGGCCATCAATGATTTCGTCATCAAATTTGCCAACGTCAACGGTTCAGGTTCGGCCTCGGCCAATGAGCTATTCGCCAAGGCAATCATGCGTATGGGCGTTCCAGTCAGTCCGCGAAATATCTTCCCAAGCAACATTCAGGGCATGCCCACCTGGTACGAGGCGCGGGTCTGTGAAAAGGGTTACCACGGCAGGCGCGGCGGCGTCGATATGCTGGTAGCAATGAATCCTCAGACATGGGATACCGACCTACAGGAAATCGAAGCCGGCGGCTACCTGTTCTACGACAGCACTCGCCCCATGCCTGCCGCTAAATTTCGCACCGATGTACAGATAATCGGCGTGCCTCTGACCGAAATCAGCAACGCCGAATATGCCGATCCGCGTCAGCGACAGTTGTTCAAAAACATCATTTACATCGGCGCGCTTTCGGTACTCCTTGACGTAGACGCCGATGTGTTCGAAAAGCTGTTCGCCGAGCAGTATCGGGGCAAGGAGCGGTTGCTTGATTCCAACATACGGGCGCTGCACCTTGGGCGCGACTACGTCAAGCAGCACATGGACTTCCCCCTCGGCATACGAGTCCAGCGCGCCGATGCCGTGGGTGATCAGATTTTCACCGACGGCAACAGCGCCGCGGCACTCGGCTTGCTCTATGGTGGGGCCACTGTTGCGGCCTGGTACCCGATTACGCCATCCTCGACAGTGCCCGAAGCTTTTCAGAAGTATTGCGATAAGTTCCGAGTTGATGAAGTAACCGGACAACACCGTTACGCCATCGTTCAGGCTGAGGATGAACTCGCCTCAATAGGCATGGTGGTGGGCGCTGGATGGAACGGCGCACGCGCATTTACCGCGACTTCGGGTCCCGGCATCTCGCTGATGACCGAGTTTCTTGGTTTAGCCTATTTCGCCGAGATTCCGGTCACTATCATCAACGTCCAGCGCGGCGGGCCGTCAACCGGTATGCCGACGCGCACTCAACAATCTGACTTGCTGGCCTGCGCTTACGCCTCGCACGGTGACACCAAACACGTACTTTTATTCCCGCAAGATCCGCACGAGTGCTTTACGCATGCCGCAGCAGCATTAGAGCTCGCTGAACAATTGCAAACTCCGGTCTTTGTCATGACCGACCTGGACATCGGCATGAATCAGCGCCTGTGCAAACCCTTTGCCTGGGACGACTCAAAATTTTACGACCGCGGCAAAGTTATGACCGCAGACGAACTCGAAGCCGGCAAAGACTTTGGTCGCTACAAGGACGTAGATGGGGATGGCGTTCCATGGCGGACACTCCCCGGAACTCATCCGAGCAAAGGCAGTTTTTTCACCCGCGGCAGCACGCGCGATGCCTATGCGCGCTATTCCGAGCGAGGACCCGATTACATCTACAACATGGAGCGACTGCTGAAGAAATTCAAGACTGCGGCAACGCTGGTACCGCAACCTCTTGTGCGTCAGGCGGCCAAGAAAACCCGCCTGGGCATTATCTACTTTGGGTCGACAACGCCGGCCATGCGCGAGGCAATCGAGGTCATGGAGTCCGAAGGCCTGTTTATCGACGCGCTGCGACTGCAGGCCTTCCCATTCCCCCAATCCGTGCCCGATTTCATCGCGGCACATGATCTGGTGTTTGTCGTCGAACAAAACAGGGATGCGCAAATGCGCAGTCTGCTAATCAATGAGCTCGAAATTGATCCGGCACGCCTGGCGAAGGTACTCCACTATGATGGTACGCCGATTACCGCACGCTTCATCGTTGCCGCGATTCACGCAAAGGTGCCTGCCACCCAGCGCGCAAAGGAGGCAGC
>CAZAGR010000131.1:0-7323 GCA_964484585.1 uncultured Propionivibrio sp.
TTGACTGTACCTGTTGCCATGAAAACTCTTCCTTAATCAAAAACGAATAAACCGGAAATCAGCGCGCACGGCGTGCGCAAACATGATCACCGGGGTGATGTCGGTCTGAAACTTTTGGGGCAGTGGAGGAATCCGAGCGGCAATTCAGCGAACTGAAGGGCAGCGTGGAAACCGGCAACCTACGGGGAGAAAAACAATTCGTAAGGGACACTACTTCTGGATCTCAAGCCAAACACGGTTCGCGTTGTACGCCCTTTTAAACAATGTGTCAATGTTTTAATTTAAAAAGCAAAAATGCAGGGACAGAAACCGCCGCCAAAAAGTGCCTATAAAAATAGATAGCCTTGGTATCCCTAATCCGCTCTTGCAGACTACCCAGATCATCTCCATATCGCATTAGAATCAATTCATGGTCACGCGTAAGCATACCGAACGCGATGGCGATGCCGTCCTGCTTCCGGAAAAAAGTCGAGTCAAGCCGCCACCGATGTTCAAGGTGCTGCTACTGAACGATGATTTCACACCGATGGATTTCGTCGTCGTCGTCTTGGAAAATTTTTTTGGGCTGTCCCGCGAGCAAGCGACCATGGTCATGTTAAATGTGCACCGAGAGGGTAAGGGAGTGTGTGGTATCTACCCCCGCGATGTTGCAGCAACAAAGGTTGAACAAGTGGAAGCGTTTGCCCGCAGGCACCAGCACCCGCTAGCCTGCGTAATGGAGGAAAACTGATGATTGCTCAAGAACTGGAAGTCAGTCTGCACATGGCGTTTGTCGAGGCCCGGCAAAAGCGGCATGAATTCATAACGGTAGAGCACCTTTTGCTCGCCCTGCTCGACAATCCTAGTGCTGCCGAGGTTCTGCGTGCGTGCGCCGCCGATGCTGAGGCGCTGCGCAAGGAACTGCTGACCTTCATCAGCGAACACACACCTACCATTGGCGGTCAGGACGAAATTGATACGCAGCCCACACTGGGCTTCCAACGCGTAATACAGCGCGCCATTCTTCATGTTCAGTCCTCCGGCAAGAAAGAGGTTACCGGCGCTAATGTGTTGGTCGCGATCTTTGGTGAAAAGGACTCCCACGCCGTCTTTTTTCTGCAGCGCCAGAATGTGTCACGTCTCGATGTGGTCAATTTCATTTCGCACGGAATAACCAAAGCGCCTCAACCCGCCGGCAAAGAAGAGCAGGCTGAAACGGAAAGTGAAGCTCAAGAGAAGGGCGGCCCGCTTGAGGCCTATACCCTGAACCTGAACCAGCACGCCCTGACCGGAAAGATTGACCCATTGATCGGCCGTGAAAAGGAACTTGAGCGGGTCATCCAGACCCTGTGCCGCCGCCGCAAGAACAACCCATTGCTGGTTGGCGAGGCCGGGGTAGGCAAAACAGCGATTGCCGAGGGCCTTGCTCATCGTATCGTCGAGGGGCGGGTACCCGAGATTCTTGCTCAGGCCACCGTATATTCTTTGGACATGGGCGCGTTGCTGGCCGGCACCAAATACCGCGGCGATTTCGAACAGCGTTTGAAGGGTGTTCTGAAGCAACTGCTGGGCGATCCCAATGCGATTCTTTTCATCGACGAGATCCATACCTTGATTGGCGCTGGAGCCGCTTCCGGCGGCACCTTGGACGCGTCCAATCTGCTGAAGCCAGCACTGTCGTCCGGCGAACTCAAATGCATCGGAGCGACGACATACACCGAATTCCGCGGCGTTTTCGAAAAGGATCATGCGTTGTCGCGCCGGTTCCAGAAAGTTGATGTCAACGAGCCCAGTGTGGAAGAGACTATTTCCATCCTGCGTGGCTTGAAGAGCCGCTTTGAAGAGCACCACGGTGTCAAATACTCCGCAGCGGCCATCAACGTGGCGGCCGAACTCGCGGCGAAATATATCAACGATCGACACTTGCCCGATAAAGCCATCGACGTCATCGATGAGGCGGGGGCGGCGCAGCGAATTTTGCCGAAGTCGAAACAGAAAAAAGTCATCGGCAAACCCGAGATCGAAGAAGTCGTTGCCAAGATTGCCCGGATTCCGCCGCAGCATGTCTCTACCGATGACCGCTCGGCGCTCAAGAATCTTGATCGCGATCTGAAGAATCTTGTCTTTGGTCAGGACAAGGCGATCGAAGCGCTAGCCACGGCGATAAAGATGTCGCGTTCGGGCCTCGGGCAGCCGCACAAGCCGATTGGAAGTTTTCTGTTCTCTGGCCCGACGGGCGTTGGCAAGACCGAGGTTGCCCGCCAGTTGGCTTATTCGATGGGTATCGAGCTGATCCGTTTCGACATGTCTGAGTATATGGAACGCCATGCGGTCAGTCGATTGATCGGTGCGCCTCCGGGTTATGTCGGATTTGATCAGGGCGGACTGCTCACCGAGGCCGTTACTAAGAAGCCGCACGCCGTGCTTTTGCTGGACGAGATCGAAAAGGCGCATCCCGACGTTTTCAACATTCTTCTGCAGGTGATGGATCACGGTACCTTGACCGACAACAATGGACGCAAGGCCGATTTCCGCAATATCGTGATCGTCATGACTACCAACGCGGGTGCGGAAGCCTTGCAGAAATCGAGCATGGGCTTCACCTCGAACAAGGGTCAAGGCGACGAGATGGCCGATATCAAACGGATGTTCTCGCCGGAATTCCGCAATCGACTCGATGCGACTATCTCCTTCCGCGCGCTGGATGCCGCCATCATCTTGCGCGTTGTGGATAAATTCCTGATGCAACTGGAAGGCCAGCTCCACGAGAAAAAGGTCGAAGCCATCTTTACCGATACCCTGCGTGCCTGGTTGGGCGAGAAGGGATTTGACCCGCTGATGGGCGCGCGGCCAATGTCGCGCCTGATTCAGGACACCATCCGCGCCGCCCTGGCGGATGAATTGCTTTTCGGACGACTGGTCCACGGCGGTCGTGTCACGGTCGATCTCGATGAGAACGAAAAGGTGACGCTTTCATTCCCGGAAAAGGAAAAGGAACTGCCGGCGCCTGCACCCATCCAGCAATAAGCAAACCCCCTTCACCACTAACACGCGCCATTTGATGGCGCGTTTTTTATTTTTACGGAGCTTTTATGGACTACCTGACTACGGATCTGTGTGACGCCCACGAAAACAAGGTACGCGTTGTCGAGCCCATGTTTTCCAGTTTCGGCGGCAAAGCCGCTTTTTTCGGCCGTATCGCGACTCTCAAAGTTTTCGAAGACAATTCGTTCGTCCGCAAGGCACTGGAATCACCCGGCGATGGTTGCGTTCTGGTCATTGATGGCGGCGGCAGCGTGCGACGAGCCTTGGTCGGCGACCAGTTGGCGGCATTGGCCCTTGAAAACGGATGGGCCGGAATTGTCGTCAATGGCTGCATCCGCGATTCACGGGCCATCGGCGAAATGGACATCGGGATATTCGCCCTCGACACCCATCCGATGAAGACGGTTAAAAAGAACATCGGCGAAGCCGGGATTGCCATCTCATTCGGCGGCGTCGATTTTGTTCCCAATGAGTGGATTTATGCCGATGAAGATGGCGTGATTGTCAGCAATACAGCTCTGCATTTGGGCTGAGCACGCGCTCCATTTCTATAAAATATAAATTTATCATGTAGTTACTTGCCAACCTTAAATTCTTATGTCTTATATAAGATACTTGCTGCTGCGCAATAATTCTCATATACTTTGCTTCGCGGTCCTCCGACTGCCCTCTCCCATTTTTTGAAAGAAATCCGATGACTGATCGTAAAGCCGAAGCCGCCGCCCTGGCCAAAGACTGGGCCGAAAATCCCCGCTGGAAAGGCATCAAGCGCGGCTATACCGCCGAGGATGTCGTGCGCCTGCGCGGTTCATTCCCCATTGAGTACACGCTGGCCCGCCGCGGCGCCGAAAAACTGTGGAATCTGGTTAACACGACGCCCTACGTCAATTGCCTCGGCGCGCTGACCGGCGGCCAGGCCATGCAACAAGTCAAAGCGGGCATCAAGGCAATCTACCTCTCGGGTTGGCAGGTCGCGGCCGATAACAACGGCTACGCCGCGATGTATCCCGATCAATCCTTGTACCCGGTCGATTCCGTGCCAAAAGTTGTTGAGCGTATCAACAACTCCTTCCGTCGTGCCGACGAAATCCAGCATTCCAAGGGTATCAACGCCGGCGACACGGGCTACATCGACTATTTCGCCCCCATCGTGGCCGATGCCGAGGCAGGTTTCGGCGGCGTATTGAACGCCTTCGAACTGATGAAAGCCATGATCCGCTCAGGCGCAGGCGGCGTGCATTTCGAAGATCAACTCGCCTCCGTCAAAAAGTGCGGCCACATGGGCGGCAAAGTGCTCGTTCCGACCCAGGAAGCCGTGCAAAAGCTGATCGCAGCCCGCATGGCTGCCGACGTACTGGGCGTGCCGACGATCATCCTCGCCCGCACCGATGCCGAAGCCGCTGACCTTGTTACCTCCGAGGTCGACGAAAACGACAAGCCCTTCATCACCGGCGAGCGTACCGTCGAAGGTTTTTACAAGACCCGAAAAGGCGTCGATCAGGCCATCAGCCGCGGCCTCGCTTACGCACCTTATGCCGACATGGTGTGGTGCGAAACCGGTACGCCGGATCTCGATTTTGCCCGCAAATTTGCCGAAGCCATCCGTGCCAAGTTCCCCGGCAAACTATTGGCCTACAACTGCTCGCCATCGTTCAACTGGAAAAAGAACCTCGACGACGCAACCATCGCCAAATTCCAGCGCGAACTTGGCGCGATGGGTTACAAGTACCAGTTCATCACCCTCGCCGGCATTCACAACATGTGGTACCACATGTTCGATCTGGCACAAGACTATGTCGCACGCGGCATGACGGCCTATGTCGAGAAGGTGCAGGAGCCAGAATTCGCAGCGCGCGATCGCGGCTACACGTTCGTTTCACATCAGCAGGAAGTCGGCACCGGTTACTTCGACGAAATCACCACCGTAATCCAGGGTGGAACCTCATCGGTGACGGCGCTGACCGGCTCCACTGAAGAGGAACAGTTTCACTAGCCTGCGACAAACGGCAGCAAAGTTCGACCCAGCACGCCACGCCCCTCCAAGGGCGTGGCGTTCTGCTCTATATCGGTGGAAAACCAACGCCAACGCCGTGTCGCCAGCGCCGACTTTTCGTGCACCTGAGTAGCACCGACCTCTCGCTCCGGGCAAATCGCCGGGCAGCAGCCCTCTCAGCTAGAATCAAACGGCCAATCTGCCGGCCCTAGCTCAAATGCCTGAACCCACCCTCCAACGACGCCTGACGTTTGCCAACCAGTGGCTGCTATATATCGCCATTCTGGCGGCGGTCGCGGCGACCATGGGCTATCGGCTTTACGAGGAAAGATTGCGGGTCAAGCAGGAAGAAACTCAGCGTCTGGAAGGTCAAGCGAAACTGATTGAAATCTCACTCGGACGGCAGTTCTTCGCCATCAAACGCGCGCTCGACAGCGTTCGTATGGAATTCACTGACTGGAAATTTGACGACGCCAGCACGGCTAACGCGACACGCCATTTGCAGGGCCTGCGCGATGCATTGCTGAGCGTCCGTAGCGTGCAGATTCTTGATCGTGAAGGCACCATCCTTGCCAGCAACCGAATTGAATTCGTCGGACGTAATTTCAAGACGCGCGATTACTTTCAGGCCGTCTTGCGCGAACCCAAGGCCGCCACGCTATACATCTCCACGCCCTTTCAGACCGCACTTGGCGTCTGGTCAATGAGTGTCAGCCAGTCACTTTCCACACGCGATGACGAGTTCACCGGCATCATCGGCGCGACTCTGGAACCGGACGAATTTCGCAACCTGCTGGTAGCAACGCGTTACGCGGCAGACCTGCATTTGAGCCTGCATCATGGCTCCGGAGCCTCATTCGTCAGCGTTCCAGACACTGTCGCAACCGCGCCCGACGCGGCCGATCACCTTAGCGTACGCCGGATATTCCGTCCTGCGGGCATTGTGGTCAGCGCGCCGCTCGAGATTCGCCTCAGCCGAGATATGGAAGCGGTAATGTCGGTCTGGCGCGAGAAAGTGGCGGTACAGATCCGTGCTTTTGCCATCCTCGCACTTGGGCTCAGTGGCATGCTGCTTCTCGCGCAACGGAAACAGCGCAATCTGGATGAGCAGATCGCTGCTCACGAACGCACACGTGAAGGCGCTGAACTTGTATTAAAGGCCAGCGAGGAGAACTTTCGCCAGATGTTCGAAAACATGAGCAGCGGTGCCGTCGTCTACGAGAGCGCAGACGACGGGAAGGATTTCATCATCCGGCAGATCAATACCTCGGTTGAACGAATGGAGAAAACCACTCGTGCGGAACTGATCGGTCGTCGCGTCCGGGACATTTTCCCCGGCGTCGAGACGATGGGACTGCTCGCCGCCTTTCAGCGCGTCTGGCGCAGTGGCACGCCAGAGCAGATCCCTCTAGCGTTTTATCAGGACGAGCGAATTTCGGGCTGGCGCGAAAACTTTGTGTTCCGCCTCGACAATGGCAACATTGTCGCAATTTACGACGATGTCACACCTCGCAAGCAGGCTGAAGAGGCGCTCCGCTTAAGCGAAGAACACCACCGTTTGACCGTCGAGGCGATCAGCGTGGGGGCAATGGAAATTGACCTGTCCAGCGACAAAACGCGCTGTGACGCTCAATGGTTCAGCATGCTGGGGTATCTGCCCGATGCATTCACCCTCACGCTTGATGAATGGTTCCTGCGAATTCATCCCGACGATGTGCTGGATGCACGCCGAATCGTTGCGGCGATGCGTTCCGCGCCCGGCACACACGGGGCCGAGATCCGCTTTCGCGACGCCAGCGGAGGGTGGATCTGGATCGCTGCACGCGGACGGATCGTCACGTGGGATGGCACCCGACCACTGCGCATGATCATCACTCACACCGACATTTCCGCGCGCAAGCAAGCGGAGGCCGAACTGCAAGCCAAAGATGCACGATCGCGGGCACTGCTCGGTTCGATGCAGGAACTGGTCTTCATGCTCAACCTGAGTGGCACAATCGAGGAATACTACCAACCCGCCGGACAAACCAACTATTTCGCGGGCGGCGACAACTTCATCGGGCGCGCATTCACTGATGTGCTTCCGCAAGCGGTTGCACAAAAAATCAGCGATGCCATCGTCGACGTTCTCACCAATGATCGTGCTCATACTTTCGATTACTCAATTCCCGATAACCCGGAAATTGAACCGGAAACACCCGTACGCAGTTTTGCCTGCAGCTTCAGCCCGGTCCGGGGAGACTCGGCGCAACCGATCGGATTCCTCGGGGTCATCCGCGACATCACCGAGCGCAAGGAGGCCGAGC
>CAZAGR010000132.1:0-7322 GCA_964484585.1 uncultured Propionivibrio sp.
CGCCTCCGTCCCGGGCGCCGGCGTGTCCTGCGTGTTTGGCCGAATCATCAATGATGTCAATATGCGTCGGACCTAGTCGTGCGAGTCGATTTCGCATTTCGTCAATAGTGCTCATCCTTTTGGGAGTACTTTCTTAAAGGGGTAGACATCTACCTGACCATAAACTCCGGCCGTCACGTAGGGATCTGCCTCTGCCCACGCTCGTGCAGCCATAAGTGACTCGAATTCGGCCACAATCAAGCTGCCGGAAAATCCTGCGGCGCCAGGATCAGGGCTGTCGATGACGGGAAATGGTCCCGCCAATTCAAGCCGCCCTTGCTGCTGCAGAACCTCGACACGCGCAAGGTGCGCTGGCCTGACCGCAAGGCGCTGCTCGAGACTGTTTGGGATATCTTTTCCAACAATTGCGTAGAGCATCAGGACTTTTCCTCGCTGCTGGGTTCTGGCTCAATGTATTTCGCCAAATACAGACCTTGGGCCACAATAAAGACAATCATTAGTCCCATACCGCCGAAAAGCTTGAAGTTAACCCAATCGTCTGTGCTAAAACGAAACGCAATGTACAAATTCAGACAACCCATGACCACGAAAAAGGCAACCCATGCATGGGATAACCTTGGCCAAAGTGGCTCAGGGAGCTTGACCTGTTCTTCGAGCATTTTACGGATCAGGTTTCGATTGAAAAACTGATTCGACCCGTAGATGGCAATTGCGAAAAGCCAATAGAGTATGGTGGGTTTCCATTTGATGAAGCTCTCGTCGTGGAGCAATAACGTGGCACTGCCAAAAATGAGGACGAGCGCAAGGCTGATCCACAACATGGTGTCCACCTTGCGGTGGCGATACCAGACCCAGGCAATCTGGGCAATGGTCGCGACAATGACTACGACCGTGGCGACATAAATGTCGTAGGTTTTGAATGCGATGAAAAAGAGTATGACCGGAAACAGGTCGAAGAGAAATTTCATGTGTTCAGCGAGGGCCTCGTAGGGGTTACTCCGCAGGCGCAATCAGATTCAGCGAAACGGAATTAATGCAGTAGCGTTCGCCGGTGGGACCGGGACCATCCGGAAAAACATGACCGAGATGGGCGCCACACTTTTTGCAGGTTACTTCTATTCGATGCATGCCGTGACTGTGATCTTCGGTCTGATGAATGCTTTCGGCGACAATGGGGGTTGAAAAGCTAGGCCAACCGCATCCGGCATCGAATTTAGCGGCGGAGTTGAAGAGTTTTTCACCGCAACAGACACAGCTATATACGCCGTGCTCGTCACAATTCCAGTACTTTCCGCTGAACGCGCGTTCTGTACCCTTTTCACGGGTGACATGGTATTGCGTTGGTGAAAGTTTTTTGCGCCAAACCTCGTTGTCATCTGCAATTGTCATCGTATTTCGTGTGTCCTGAATATAATCGTTTTCATCGTGATCTTTAACCGTTTCCGTTCGTTCTTCAGGAAAAAGCAATGCGCGTAGTGGTGTTGGGGGCGGGCGTCATTGGCGTCACTACGGCATGGGCACTGCTCAAGCAAGGCCATGATATTACCGTTGTTGAGCGCCAGGAGGAACCCGCCTGTGAAACGAGTTTTGCAAATGGCGGTCAGATTTCTGTAAGTCATGCTGAGCCGTGGGCTAATCCAGATGCTCCGTTAAAAATCCTGCGCTGGTTGGGGCGGGAGGACGCGCCCTTGCTTTGGCGCCTACGGATGGATCGTGCTCAGTGGAGTTGGGGAATAAGATTTCTTGCGCAGTGTACACCCCGCAGGGCGCTGCAAAATATCCGTTCATTGGTTAGTCTTGGGCTCTACAGTCGAGATTCCTTGAGGAATCTGCGCAGTGAGCTTGGACTGGAGTACCAGCAACTTGCTAACGGAATTTTGCATTTTTACTCCGATCAGCGTGAGTTTGATCGTGCGCAGGTGCGCTCTGAATTGTTTCGCTCGCTAGGCTGTCAGCGAGACGTCAAGTCGGCTACGGAATGTCTTGCGATTGAACCAGCACTTTCTGGTTCGGCAGTTCCCCTTGTGGGCGGCACTTTTACTGCTGATGATGAATCCGGAGACGCGCGAATTTTCACGCAAGCTCTCGCAGAAAAATGCGCGGAGCGGGGTGCCCGATTTTGTTATCGTACGGCTGTAAAGGCACTTGAGCGATGCGGTGGCTCTATTTCAGCCGCTATCCTGATTGGTGGAGAGCGCATCGAAGGCGATGCTTTCGTCGTCGCGATGGGGTCCTACTCGGTTAATGTTCTTCAACCCTTGGGCATTCATGTTCCGATTTATCCGGTAAAGGGATATTCCGCGACCATCGGTTTGCCGCCTGAAGCCTTTGCACCGGTGGTTAGCTTGACTGACGACGCTCATAAGCTAGTCTTCTCAAGACTGGGAGATACCTTGCGGGTGGCCGGAACCGCGGAATTCAATGGTTATGATTTGAGTTTAAATTCCCGGCGGTGTGAGGCTCTGGCTCGTCGTGTGCGACAGATATTTCCTGATTTGATTTCGTTAAGTGATGCGGAGTATTGGACGGGGCTTCGTCCGGCAACACCCGGCAATGTTCCGCTCATAGGCACCACAAAAATTTCCAACCTTTGGTTGAACTCCGGCCACGGCACGTTAGGGTGGACTATGGCATGTGGCTCGGCACAGATATTGGCTGACATCGTAGGCGGACGCCGTCCCGCCATTGACCCTGCGCCTTACAGTGTTAACGAGTCAAGATCGTGGGCCTAATGCAGGTGGCGCGGTGTGGACTCAGTTGGCTCGTCCGGTAACTCTGCATGCACGGTTTCACCCTCAGGGTTCGGGTAAAGGGGGGCTCCACAATCGTCGCAATACTCCACGGGAAGACGCTGGTCGAGAATCAAAATATCTTGGACCCCGCAAGTGCGTAGGGTGGACTCAATGCACGCCGGTGTCGTTTCGGCGGCCTCGTCTTCGCTTTCAAGTAGTGGCCAGACGACCCCGTGTATGACCTCCGAGCGACCTCGCAAGCAGAAGCCGATGCGAAATTCCTCAAGTTGCTTGTCGTGGTATGCCCCAATCACGGCGCGAAAGTCGGCAGCGGATTTCCCCATCACGGTTTGTAGAAAGGCTACCGCCGAAGTCAGTGAAAACGGGCGCGATGCCCTGTCGGCTTCCCTTAGCGCTGCATGATAGGCCATGGGTTGCAGCAACTCCATCGCGCAGGCTGGAAGCAAAGGTCGTAGTGCTTCGATACCCTGCTCATGCCAGCGGGCCACCGCTATATCCCTTGAAATATCTTCTTCTTGCCACCTGAACAGAGGGGTTCCTTTCTTCGAAGCTACGGCGGCGATTAGGTACCGTGTATCCGACAGGAAATGAATTGTTTCCGGTATCTGCGAGGGATCAATTTTTGAATCGCGAGTGTGCAGCGCATCTCTTGCCATTTTCGTGGCTAACTGCGCGGTGTCAGCGTAGCTTTGGGGGAGTTGATCCGGGCTGTACAGGTAGTCTGCCAGGTTCAAACGCGCTTCAGTTGCGAGCAGGTGAGCTTGCATTTGGACCCGGATTGTTGCTAGATGAGCAGGCGCTATTGTCCCAGTAGGAATCTGATAACGTGACCAGGTCAGAATCGGGATGACAATCAAAATTACGTCATGAGCACTTCCAGCTTCACTGTGCCTGGTTTCGGTGCACGCCTCAACCACATCAATGAGCTCGTCATAGGCGTGATTAGTGCCAGAATATAATTCGTCGAGGGCATCGGTGATCGCCGACTCGTCTTTGTCGGCAAGTAATCGATTGACTTGACTCGAGAGTTTCGCTTCCCAAAATAAATCTTCGAGACGAGATGTGGAAAGGCACAATTCGGTCGCAAGACGAATCAAGAGCTCGGTGTCGGGAGTTTGTCTGGTACGACGGGAAAATCGTGAGCGTTTCATTAGTTGATCGCTAGCATCGTACTTTGGGAGCGAAGTTTACAAAAGTGATTTATTCTAACAGTGTGAGGGAAATCAGCCCGATTTCATGGGTATTCCGCGTCGGGTACGTTAGCGCTGGAGCATGCGCTGCAGGCCTGCTGTTGAGCGTGACATCGATCATTGGATTCAATTACATATGAATGAAGCTAGTCACGAGCGGACCTTAAGCGCGATCGATCTGGAGCCACTTCTCGCAATTGCTCGAAATCTGGCGTCACCGTTCGACCTGATTACCATGCTCGCAGAAGTTATCAATGCCGCGAAGCAGGTTCTTCATGCAGAAGGCGGTTCCGTTTGGCTGTATGACGCTCAAACTGACGAGTTGGTACTTCAGGTGGGAACCGGGCTAGAAGCGGTGCGCGTATCGGCAAAGTTGGGCATTGTAGGAACGTGCGCGAAGGGTCGCCAGGTCATCAATGTGCCCGATTGCTACGCCGACGCTCGGTTCAATCGGGATATGGATCGACAGACAGAGTACCGCACGCGTTGCATGCTGACTCTTCCGTTAATTGACCATAAGGACACTCTGGTTGGTGTATTGCAGGTTCTAAACAAGGTCAATGGGGTATTTGACGAAACGGATGAGGCGTTGGCTACCGCTCTCGCGGCGCAGTGTGCCGTAGCGCTTCAACGCGTTCGCATGACGGAAGCCCTGATCGAGGGTGAAAAAATGCGCCAACAATTGGAAATGGCTCGAGTGGTGCAGATGAGTACGTTACCGGCGACGATGCCCTCGGTGGTTGGTTATGACGTATATGGCAGCTTCCAGCCAGCGGACCTCACGGGGGGCGACACGTTTGACCTCGCGATGCTTGAGCAAGGATTGCTCGTTGTGCTTGGAGATGCGACCGGGCACGGAATTGGACCGGCACTTCACGTAACGCAGATGCACGCAATGCTAAGAATGGCGTTCCGGCTCGGAGCCAACCTCGAAACCGCGTTCATTCAGGTTAACAATCAACTCGCCGACATCCTGCCCGACGATCGATTTATTACGGCCTTTATCGGGTTGCTCGATTCGACCACTCACACCATGCAGTTTCACAGCGGAGGGCAGGCACCGATACTATACTTCCATGCCAAGACAGGAACGTGTTCCCGTCACAACCCGACGAGTTTTCCGTTGGCGGCCATGCCTGTGGCCAAACTCCGTCCGGCGATCACGCTGGCGATGGAACCTGGAGATATTTTGGTCCTCCTGTCCGACGGTATTTACGAATATTGCGACAGCAGTCATGACGAGTTCGGTGAACAGCGTGTTGTTGATGTTATCAGTGCGAATCACGATAAATCAGCCGCGGAACTTTCCGAGTTGCTTCTGAACGCCTTGCGGGTATTTGCCCGTGGCGCACCACAAGAAGACGATATTACTGTGGTGTTGGTCAAGCGAAACCCCTGCCTTGGATCCTTGCGAGGCGTTTTTTTGCGCAATGTTGATTCGCTGCCAGCGATCTTCAAATTCAACGCCGACGCCGTTTCCAGCTTGGGGATCGACGTGTCGTTAATGAATACGGTCGATTTTGTTGTTGAAGAGCTGTTCACGAACATGGTGAAATACAGCACGATGAGCTCATCGCCGGTCGACCTGAGCTTGGTTGAGTTGCCTGGTGGAGTTGAAGTGACCTTGACTGATTACGATGTGGATCCATTCGATGTGACTCTTGCGCCTGACGTTGACATCAACGCGCCGATTGAGCAACGCGAACCGGGTGGTCTTGGTCTGCATTTGATAAAGCGAATGGTCGATTCAATCACTTATCAATACAATGAGAGAGATCGGATAAGTCGGATTGTGTTTCGCGTGGCCGGCAAGGGATAGAAATCGCGTGCTTGGTGTTTTGAACTGAGGAACAATATGTTATCGATCGATTTTGACGTCAACAAAGTCGTTGTTATTGGCGGCCGGTTGGATGCGGCCCAGTCGTCCGCTGCGCAATCTTTTCTGGACACCACCAACGGGCAGGTTACATTGAGCTGCCGTGACCTAGAGTACATTTCCAGCGCAGGTTTGGGTGTGCTGTTGAAGACGCAAAAGCGTCTAATGGCCACCGGCGGCAAGTTGAGGCTCATTGGCGTCAATTCGCATCTTCTTGATATATTTAAATATTCTGGATTTGACCAGATATTTGATATCGAAGCGGCAATAAATTAGATCTGGCTGACCAACTTTTGCGTTCGCCCAGCGTACTTGTGTTAGACGACCCTGATAAGGCATTGCTGGATCGATTCAGATCGGGTGATTCTGGCGCTTTTCGGGTTCTGGTAACACGGTATCAGCGACCAATCTACAACGCGGCGTTCCGGGTTTTGGGTAATGGCGCAGATGCGAGTGATGTGGCGCAGACTGTATTTTTAAGGGTGGCCGAAAGGCTTGATGACTATGATCCGAAGTTCAAATTTTTCAGTTGGATCTACCGGATTGCGGTCAATGAGGCCATTGATATGCTGCGCCGCAACCAACATGAAGAACCGCTCGATGATGAAATTGACTTCGCGGGGCCTGATCATGCAAACCCGGAAACTCAATACGGAACGGCACAGTTGGCCGACCGCGTGCAACGCGCATTGATGACCATGAAGACGGAAGATCGCATCGTGCTGACATTGAGACATTTTTCCGAACTGAGTTATCGGCAGATTGCGGAAGTGCTTGGAATTGAGGAAAAGACAGTGAAATCAAGAGTTTATGATGCGAGGCAGCGGTTGGGTCTTCAGCTTGGTGAGTTCAAGGCCAGTCTGTCATGAGTGCAAACCGCCAATCGTTTCTGATGAATGTTGTGCTTGACGGCGAGGCAACTCCTGATGAGCGCGCCGAACTGCTCGCCCTGATTGCAGGCGACCCGCAGGCACGGACGCACTATGAAAATCTTCAGAATCTTGCCGTTACCCTCAAGCGCATTCCGGTGTTGGAGCCACCCGAAAGTCTGTTACAGTCAGTCATGGCGAAGCTTCCGTTGGGTGCAACAAAGAAATTTGCAGCTAGGAACCAACTTTTTTCAGTACCAAGCGTAATTGGATTACATGCAGTAGATTCACAAACCGGCATATTGGCGAAACAGCATTTCCTTGGTCGTCGAATTGTCACCATTTTGCAATTGTTTAAGGAGACTGTAATGAGCGGACAAAAATTGGGTTTTTTCAATGGTGGCAAAGGCAGGGTTCTAATCGGTGGCGGTGTGGCTGCAGCGGCAATATTCGCGTTGTCTTCGCAATTTAATTTCCCCGCCGATAGTTCGGAGACAGTGGGAACGATCGCTCCGGCGGTGCGTTATCGCGCAGAGCAAGCAACGGCCGCGCAAGTACAAGTTGGGAACCCGTCGCCTTCGGATATCCAGGCGTCACAGAATTCAGTGGGAGGAGATATTGCGGCCGGCAATGC
>CAZAGR010000133.1:0-7272 GCA_964484585.1 uncultured Propionivibrio sp.
CAAGCCTGGCGACGCTGGTGTATTACCCCCTCAGCATTCCGGTTCCCGGCGTGGGCACGCTTGCCCTCAACATCAATCTGCTCGACTACACCTTGGGCAAGGCGGTACCCGCCTCGGCTACCTCGCTGGCCGACAGCCTCACCGTGCAGTTACGCGGCGCGCTGGCGAAGGCCGGTGTTCCGGAAGCGAGCCTGGATGCGACCACTACAGCGGTTCTAAGTGGTCTGGCTACCGATGCGACTTTTTCCGGTTCGCTCCTACCCTTGGCTCAACAATTGGCGGGGCTCAACAGTAATCCATGGCTCAAACTGGCAAACACTGATGCCCAGGGCTATGCGGCCGTGACCGTCACGCCAACCCGACTCACCTGCGAGTTCCGTCAAGTCAATAAGCTGGTGGGTAACGCAGCGCCAAGCAAAGTGGTCGCGCGAATCACAACGGCAACGGTACTGAAAGATGTTGCCGCCGTGACAATTGCATAATCAGATTTGTTGTGATTGCAGGACGAAAGCCCCGCCAGCGGGGCTTTTTCTTTCGCACGTTGCAGGCGGAGAAACAACACGCCCTTCTCAAAACGACGAACCAGGTTGCCCCAGAAAGTCGACCTCGGCAGCGCTCGATGTCCTCCCAAGAATCAAATTGCGATGAGGAAACCGTCCGAAACGTGCGATGACATCGCGGTGACGAATGGCGTAATCAAGATTATTCGCAAAAGCGTCGCCTTCTTCCTGACGCAGGGCCGCAAAAAGCGCAACACACTTATCCTGCTGTGGCAACTCTTCGGCGTGCATAAAAGGCATATAGACAAAACAACGTCGCATCGGAGAAAGCGACCGGTCAAGGCCGGCGTCGAGCAAGCCTTTCGCCATAGCCAAGGCCAGCGCGTCGCCGGCGAAAGCGCGCGGGGTGTCGCGGAACATATTACGAGTGAACTGGTCGAGCAGAAGGATGTTGGCCAACGTTGCATCAGGACCGCCGGGAGCGGGGAGCGATCCTGAAAGCGCGGCCTCGACAGAGCTGCCAAACCGCTGGGCAATCAGCGCGTCAAAGGTGTCACTCTTGCGGAACCATTCCACCCGCGATTTATCGTGGAGTGGATCGCCTTCCGGCAAAAACCAGAAGTCGAGAATGTCGCCAACCGGGACGATGCTCATCCTGCTTTCTTGACGACACGCTTCGTGGTTGATGCTTTGGCCGGTGCCTTGGTCTTGGCTGTTGCAGCCTTGGCCGGCGATTTCGCCGCTTTGGCCTTGACCGGCTTCGTCGCTGCCATAAGCGCCGTCTCGCCATCGCCGACTTTTTTGGTCTTCGAAACGACCGACTTCGTCTCAGCTGCCTTCGCGCCGGCTTTGGGCGCACGGACCTCAAACTCGAAGCCCACTTTTCCGGTCGACGGATCGCGCACCAGATAAGCGGAGAATTTACGCTTGGTGCGGTTTGACACAAAGCCCTTGAGCAGCGGAGTCTTGCCGTTCTCCAACAGATTCTGCATGTCAGTGCGGGCAATCTCCTGCTGCAGAATCACCTTGCCGGAGCGGAAATCACAACTCTTGCCCGGCCCCACTGCCTTTTCGCAAACGTAGGCCATGCCGTGTTCAAACACGCGGCTCTTGCATTTGGGGCACTCGCCGAGCGATTCCTGGGCGGAGAAATCGACCTCGTCCTCGTCGTCGGCGTCCGAGTTGCCGAAATCGAACTCCGGCCCATGCTCGGCATTGAGCTTGATCATTGCAGCAAATGGACGGCCCATCTTGCTGCGGAAACCCTGTATCGGGCCCACCACTCGATTGGTCAACAGTTCGTCCATTTCCTCCGGTTCCCACTGGCGGCTGGCAACCACTTTCCACAGGCTATAGTCGCAGCTCTTGCACTCGAACTTTTTATAACCTTCCTGAATGATGCCGCCGCATTTCGGGCAGGGTGTTTTCAAGGTTGAAAATGCGGCCTCCGGCAATTCGCCGGTCTTGATTCGTTCAACCATGTCACGCGTGCGATCGACAATGTGACTCATGAACTCGTCGCGACCCAGTCGGCCGTGTTCCATCTCGCGCAGCTTGAACTCCCACTCGCCGGTCAATTCGGGCGAACGAATTTCATCAACACCCAGATTGACCAGCGCAAACAGCAAGGATTTAGCCTTGGCGGTGGGCTGCAATTCACGCCCATTGCGATGAATATATTCCTCGGCAATCAAGCCTTCGATCGTCGCCGCCCGCGTGGCCGGAGTGCCCAAACCGCGCTCGGACATGGCTTCGCGTAACTCCTCGTCCTCGATCAGTTTACCTGCACCTTCCATCGCCGTGAGCAGCGTCGCTTCGCTGAAACGCGGCGGCGGCTGCGTGGCTTTGGTCTTCAACTCGACGTCCTTGGTCCAAATGCGTTCATTCTTTTCCAGCGGCGGCAGATTGGGGTTTTCATCATCCTCCTGCGCTTCTTTTCCATACACCGCCAACCAGCCCGGTGTGACCAGCACTTTGCCCTCCGTCTTGAAGGCTTCGCTTTCTACACGAGTGATACGCGTCGTGATGTTGTATTCGGCGGCAGGATAAAAGATACCCAGAAACCGTTTGGTCACCAGGTCGTAAATTTTTTGTTCCGGCTCTGACAGATTTTTTGGCTCGGCACCGGTCGGGATAATCGCGAAGTGGTCGGAAACCTTGGCGTTGTTAAATATCCGCTTGTTCGGATGCACCCATCCATTCTTCAATATCGCCCCGGCAAATTTCGCGTAGGGTGTGCCCGCCATGGACGTCAAGGTCTCTTTCACCGTGGCGATGTAATCCTCGGGCAAGTGCCTGCTGTCGGTCCGGGGATAGGTCAGCGCTTTGTGTTTTTCGTAGAGCGCCTGAGCCAGGCCGAGCGTATTCTTGGCTGAAAAGCCGAAGCGGCCATTGGCCTCGCGTTGCAAGGAGGTGAGGTCGTACAGCATCGGGCAAGCCTCGGTCTTGGGCTTGCTCTCTTCCTCCACCGTACCGTGCTGGCCAAGACACTTCTTGCGGATCGCGGCCGCTTTGGCCTGCTCCCAGATCCGCTCAGGGCGGGCATGCTCATTGTCGCCCTTCTCAAACGCCTCGTCGACCCAGCGACCCTTGTAGATCCCGGCCACGCACTGGAATTCCCCCTCGACCTCCCAATAATCGCGCGAGACGAAACTCTTGATGCGCGCTTCCCGCTCCACCATGATGGCCAGCGTCGGTGTCTGCACACGGCCCACAGGCGTTTTGTAGAAGCCGCCCTCTTTGGAGTTGAACGCGGTCATCGCCCGAGTGCCGTTGATGCCGATAAGCCAGTCGGCTTCCGAGCGGCAGCGCGCGGCATCCGCCAAGGGCATCATCTCCTTGTCCGTGCGCAGATGTGCAAAGCCGTCCCGGATCGCGGTCGCCGTCATCGATTGCAGCCACAAACGACGCACCGGCTTGTCCAGCTTTTCCCCCTGCGCGTGCTGCGCCACGTAACGGAAAATCAATTCACCCTCACGTCCCGCGTCGCACGCATTCACCAGGCCGGTCACATCCTTGCGCTTGATCAGCTTGGTCAACAGACGCAGACGCTCTTGCGTCCGTTCGATAGGATTCAGCGCAAAGCGTGGCGGGATCATCGGCAGATGCGTGAAACTCCATTTGCCGCGCTTGACGTCGAATTCCTCCGGCACAGTCAACTCCAGCAAATGACCGATGGCAGACGAGAGCACATAGTCGTCGCTCTCAAAATAGTCTCCCGTCTTGGTGAAGCCACCCAATGCTTTCGCAATATCGTTGGCGACGGAGGGCTTTTCGGCGATGATGAGTTGCTTGGTCATAGTGTTGGGCAAGACTTGGGTAAAAGCGCGGACAAACTGAGGAAAAGCGAGATCTTGAGCGGCGCATGTTAATTGAAACTGCGACGCGTCGCCCTAAAAAAGCAAATCAGGGTGGGAAACAGTCTGGCGTTGCTACTGTGAACTCAGTTGAGCAAAACACGAACTGTGTTCTCGCCAGACGAGTAATCCGAGTCTTCATCGAATTCATCGTCCGCGAGCAATTCTTCCAGAATGAGCGCGTCAATCGCGTGCTGACGCCGCCAGATTACGGCTAAAACGATCACTTTGAGCCGATCGACACTGACCGTCTCGACCGGCAGCGCAAGCG
Organism: uncultured Propionivibrio sp.; assembly: GCA_964484585.1. GTDB lineage: Bacteria > Pseudomonadota > Gammaproteobacteria > Burkholderiales > Rhodocyclaceae > JADKHX01. Next base: position 4,128 of record CAZAGR010000133.1, read on the forward strand.
CACGCTCAATGATGGTCTCACGCAATATCACGTCAATCGCCTCCGCTTGCTCGAGGAAAGCAAGAAAACCGCGAGCTTCAACCGACAGACGATCCTGCTCGTCCGCCGTGTAAATGCGCAATGCGCCAGTGCCGGGCACCATGGGTGCTACATGCTCATAGCCGCCCAAGCCATCCAGCCAGTGCAATGCCGCCGAAATGTCGTCGGCCTCAAAGCCTGCCGCCGTGAGCTTCTTGGCAAGCACGGCCGGAGCCGGACAGGCATCCGGCTGATAGTTTTCAAACAGGTAGACGAGAATATCGATCATATTAGTTCATGCGTTGATACAGCCCCCCCGGTAGTTGTGCCACATGTCCGGCGAGTTCCATAGGCAACAGGATGGCAAGAAGCTCGGCGGGCGTCAAGCCGCTACGCGACGAAATTGTTTCAAGATCGCTCGGAGACTGCCCCAGCGCAGCCAATATTTGCTCTTCGTCTGGTGCAAGAGGCTCCGCGATTATTGGTGCCGGGTCGCCATCGCCGACCTTTTTGGGAGACACCTGCCAACGCAACTCTTCCAGAATATCCTGCGCGGTCTCGACCAGCTTGGCACCTTGCCGAATCAATTGATGGCAACCGCGTGCCATCGGCGAATGAATCGACCCAGGAATGGCAAACACTTCGCGTCCGGCCTCGGACGCGAGTCGGGCGGTGATCAGCGAGCCGCTTTTCGGCGCGGCTTCCACCACCAACGTTCCCAACGCCAGGCCCGCAATGATACGGTTGCGGCGAGGGAAATTGTGCGCCAACGCCGGTGTGCCGAGCGCAAACTCGCTGATGATCGCGCCGCGCTCCGCCAGCTCGCGCGCCAAGGCAGCGTTACGCGCCGGGTAAAGGCGATCGGCACCGGTGCCAATGACGGCGACGGTGCCGGCAGCCGTCTCCAGGCCGCCTCGATGGGCGGCTGCGTCGATACCGAGCGCAAGACCACTGACGATGGTCAGTCCGGCCTCGCCGAGACTCCTGGCAAAGGCAGCAGCGTCGCGCTCACCCTGTGCCGTCGCGTTGCGGCTGCCAACAATCGCCAACATTGGACGATTGAGCAATTCGCGACGACCTTTGACATACACAAGTACAGGCGGATCGGCGGCGTCGAGCAGAGCGCGTGGATAATCTGCATCGGCCAGCGTAACGATACTGTTATCCGCCTGACCGGCCCAGTCCAGAGCATTGGCAATCGCCAACTCGAGGGCCTCATCGGAGGCCAACAGCGTGTTGCCGGCCACTTCGCCGATGACGCCGCGCACGGCGGCAACGCCCGCAGAAAAAATCGCCTCCGGCGAACCGAAGGCTCTCAACAATAAACGCTGGGTCTCGGCACCGATGCCTGAAACAAGCGTCAGCCGCAGCCAGGCCGTCAGGTCCGGCGCGGCAAGCATGACGTCAGCTCCTGACAACCATCAGGGTGTCCGCACCACATCTCCAACGGAGATTGGCCGGTCAGAGCTCATTACGAGTGCATAGGAAACACGTTCAAACACGCGGAAGACGAAAATCAGCCCGTTGCGGCTGTCCGGCAGCTTGTATTGGGTGACGCCGTCGCCGCCCCGATCATTCACCACCATGCCAGCCGTTTCGATGGCCAGCACGTGGCCACGCTCAAGTCCATCGGCTTTGCCGCGATTGATCGAGATGACAGTATTCATGCCGCCGAAACGCACTCCACCCGGCATACCGAGCACATGCCCTTTAATCTGCGTATCGGGCGCATGGGGGAGGTAGCTTGGCACGTCGGCACGCGGCGCAACGAGCAAACGGTCATCGGCAACGATTTCCAGCTTGCTGGTCAGCAATTGAAACTCGGTCGGCGAACCGGCCTGCCTCAATCGTGCGGTACCCAGAAAGAGCGCTTCATGCCCGAGCACTTCTCCCGTTCCCGCATCGACCAGGGGGGCGCCCGGGCGGAAAACCTGCCAGAGCTTGTCGGTCGCCGTCACCGGCGTGGTGTAGATCTTGTCACCGGCACCAGCAACCACGCGACCATCGGCCAACGCCACCACCCGCGGAGCATCGGCCATGCCGGCCTGATCGAGAACCAACGCCTCAGTCAGGAATGGCTCGATCACTGTGGGCGAGATCGACGGAATTTCTTTCTTGTTCATCTCGATGTATTCGCGCGGCGAAAGTTTCACCGTCTCCAGCCCCAGTGTCGGCTGGGCACCGCTGCGATCCAGAACCAGTACCTGTCCTGGATAGATCCTGTGCGGATCTTTCACATCGGCAGCGTTCATCTTCCAGAGATCCGACCAGCGGTAAGGATCCTTGAGAAATTTTGCAGAAAGGCCCCAAAGCGTATCGCCAGCCACCACCACATGGCGATCGGGTGCTCCGGCGGCCAATTCGAGGGGCTTTTTCGGCTGCGCGTTAGCGGCCCCAAACGCAAGGGTGCTCGAAATACTGATCAATAGCGCGAATATAATGCGTCGCATAGCGTGGTCTCCTGCGGGATCGTCCCGGCGTATTTTCCTAACGTACATTCCGATTCTGCACGACATTCCGCTGCGCATCAATTCTTAAAAGAGCAGATTCATGGCCTTATTGCAGATTTTGCATTACCCCGACCCTCGATTGCATACGCGCGCACAGCCGGTCAAGATGGTTGATGACGCCATTCGCCAGCTTGCCGCCGACATGGCCGAGACCATGTATGCCGCCCCGGGTATTGGTCTCGCCGCCAGCCAGGTCGACCGGCATGTGCGCCTGATCGTGATCGACGTCTCCGAAGACAAATCACAATTGCTGACCCTCATCAACCCCGAACTCATTGAAAAATCAGGCGAATGCGAAGGCGAAGAGGGTTGCCTTTCGGTGCCGGGCATTTACGAAACGGTGGCGCGTGCCTCGCACGTCAAAATTCGCGCCCTGAATCTTGAAGGAAAAAGCGTCGAACTGGAGGCCGATGAACTGCTCGCCGTGTGCATCCAGCATGAAATGGATCATCTGGACGGCAAGGTTTTTGTCGAGTACCTTTCCCGCCTGAAACAGACGCGGATCAAAACCCGGCTGATCAAGCAGGCGCGCGAAACCTTTTAGTGCAAGCTCTAACGCTCATGGCCGCAAGAGCCACCCGCTGATGATGCAACACGCGAAAAGCGAACTGAAGGCC
>CAZAGR010000134.1:0-7268 GCA_964484585.1 uncultured Propionivibrio sp.
GCTCGCAGTGATACTCACCACCGGCGGCATCGGCGGATTTTGCATCAATATCGGACATGAACTCGGCCACAAGAGCCCGAAAATTGAGCGTTGGTTGGCACGCCTGGTGCTTGCTCCGACCGGCTACGGTCATTTCACCGTCGAGCACAATCGCGGCCACCATCAACAAGTAGCGACGCCGGAAGACAGCGCCTCAAGCCGCATGGGAGAAAACATTTACAGCTTCATCCTGCGCGAAACCCCCGGCGCATGGAGCCGGGCGTGGCGACTGGAAACACAGCGACTCACCAACCGCGGCTTGCCCGTATGGTCGGCACATAATGAAGTACTGCAACCCTTCGCCATCACCCTCGTCCTGTGGAGCGCACTTTGCATTTGGTTGGGTATCGAGGTGTTGCCCTTCATTCTGGCCGCATCGTTCTGGTCCAATTTTCAGCTGACATCTGCCAACTACATTGAACACTACGGCCTTTTGCGCTCCAAGAAAGCGGACGGTCGTTATGAGGACTGCCAGCCGCATCACTCCTGGAACAGCAATCATCTGTTTTCAAACTGGGCGGTGTTCCACCTGCAACGGCATTCCGACCATCACGCCCACCCGGCGCGACGCTATCAGGCATTGCGCCACTTCGAGAATCTGCCGGAGTTGCCGAATGGTTACTTCGGCATGTTTTCAGCGGCCTATATTCCGGCCTTATGGTTTCGACTGATGGACCACCGGCTGGTCAACTTCGTCAAACACGATGCGCGCAAAATCAATTTTGATCCCGACCAACGTGACCGGTTGATCGCACGCTACGGGCTTACCGACGCCGCGGCGCCAACAATCTGACGCAAAGCCTGCACGAATACTTCCGTCGGTTGACCGCCGTGGATCAGATGGCGATCATTCACGATCACCGCCGGCACCGAGTGTATCCCCCGCGCCAGATAAGCCTGTTCCATCTCACGCACCTCGTTCGCGTAGGCATCTGACAGCAAAATCTGGCGAGCACGATCTACGTCCAGACCCGCCTGTTTCGCCACATCCAAAAGCGTTTCATGGTCGCCAGGATTGCGACCTTCAGTGAAATAAGCCGCGAAGAGCGCATGCTTGAGCGCCGACTGCTTGGTCCCGTACTCATCCTCAAGCCTTGCCCAATGCAAGAGGCGATGAGCGTCAAAAGTATTGTAAACACGGCTGCGCTTTTCCATGTTGAAGGTGAAACCAAGGCTTTCACCCCGCGCACGAATAGCCTCGCGGGACGCCGCAAACTGTTGCAGCGTCCCGCCATATTTCTGCATCAGATGCTCAGCCACATCCTGACCTTCAAAGGGCATATTTGGATTGAGCTCGAAAGGCTGAAAATAAATCGTGGCATCGACTTCATCACCAAGCACGTCGAGCGCCTGCTCGAGCGCCTTCAAGCCAATGATGCACCACGGGCAAGCGATATCGGATACGAAATCGATTTTTACAGACGCTTTCATGGGCATTTCCTGTGCACCTGATTCAGGCGGATATCTTCAAACCGCATCGCGATTTTTATGGCTTCTTCTGCGGCACCTGGACGAAAACCTCGCCCGGCTTGATCATTCCCAGTTCATATCGGGCGCGCTCCTCAATCGCCTCGTAACCCGATTTGAGATCACGAACTTCCGCATCCAGTCCGGCGTTGCGCTGCTCCAGTTTCAGATTCACCTCGCGCTGCGCCTCCAACTGGCTGTCGTAGTCCCAAACACGAAGCCAGCCGCCTTTGCCAAACCACAGCGGATACTGCAGTAGAGCAATGAGCGCGATCAGAATCCAGGTCGGCCAGGAGCGCATCCGAATCTGCGTCGACTACTTCAGCGTCTCGCGCCCGGTTATCTCTTCAAGTTATAAAAAGCATTACGACCGGGATAGGTAACAGTGTCGCCAAGATCCTCTTCAATCCGCAGCAACTGGTTGTATTTGGCGATCCGGTCAGAGCGCGACAAAGAACCCGTCTTGATCTGGCCGGCGTTCAGGCCCACGGCAATATCAGCAATAGTCGAATCCTCCGTCTCACCCGAGCGGTGTGAAATCACCGAGGTATAACCAGAGCGCTTTGCCATTTCGACGGCGGCAAATGTTTCGGTCAGCGTGCCAATCTGATTGATCTTGATCAGAATCGAATTGGCGATACCCTTCTGAATTCCCTCGCGAAGGATTTTTGGATTGGTGACAAACAGATCATCGCCAACGATCTGCACGGTCTTGCCCAATTTATCGGTCAAGATCTTCCATCCGTCCCAATCGCCTTCGGCCATGCCGTCTTCGATACTGATGATCGGGTACTTGCCTGCCAATGTGGCGAGATAGTCGGCAAACGCGGAAGACGACAATTCCAGCTTCTCTGAAGCCAAAATATATTTGCCATCCTTGTAGAACTCCGAACTGGCGCAATCCAGCGCGAGCACCACGTCTTGCCCCGGCGTGTATCCGGCAGCTTCGATGGCGCGCAGCACCAATTCGATGGCCTCATCATTGCCGGCAACATTGGGCGCGAAACCGCCTTCATCGCCGACGGTTGTTGGGTAACCTTTCTTGTCGACCAGTTTTTTCAAGTGATGGAACACTTCCGCACCACAACGCAGCGCTTCACGAAAGCTGGTAGCGCCGACCGGCAGGATCATGAACTCCTGAATGTCCAGATTGTTGTTTGCGTGCGCGCCACCGTTGATCACGTTCATCATCGGCACCGGCATTTGCATCGGGCCGCTGCCACCGAAATACCGATAGAGCGGCAGACCTGACTCCTCAGCCGCCGCCTTGGCCACCGCCATTGACACGGCGAGGATCGCGTTGGCACCAAGTCGAGACTTGTTCTCTGTGCCATCGAGATCGATCATACCTCCATCGATGAACGCCTGATCCTCAGCGTCAAGCCCGATGATGGCCTCCGAAATCTCGGTGTTTACGTTCTCAACGGCCTGCAAAACGCCTTTACCCAGATAGCGTTTTGCATCCCCGTCGCGCAGTTCTATCGCTTCGCGCGACCCTGTGGATGCTCCGGACGGCACGGCGGCACGGCCCATTGATCCGGACTCCAGCAACACGTCAGCCTCGACCGTTGGATTACCGCGCGAGTCAAGAATTTCGCGGGCGACGACGTCAACAATTGCACTCATGATTTACCTCGGCGATGTTCAGAAAGTGATCAAAAATTTCAATTCTGGTTGGCAAATCCGTGGCGCTTGACCACCGCATCCAGTTCAAGCAAAGTCTCCAACAATTCCTTCATTTGGGCCAGCGGCCATGCATTCGGGCCATCAGAAAGCGCTTTCGACGGATCCGGATGGGTTTCCATGAACAGTCCGGCCACTCCCACCGCCACGGCGGCGCGCGCCAAAACCGGGACAAATTCACGCTGCCCGCCCGAGGACGTGCCCTGCCCGCCCGGCAATTGAACCGAATGGGTCGCATCAAAAACAACCGGACAATTGCTTTCACGCATGATAGCCAAACTGCGCATATCCGAAACAAGATTGTTGTAGCCAAACGAGGCGCCACGCTCACACACCATCAAAGTATCCGCGCCGCCATTGACTTCTCTCGCCTTGGCGACAACCTGCTTCATGTCACCCGGAGCGAGAAACTGGCCTTTCTTGATATTGACCGGCTTGCCGGATGCGGCGCAAGCCTGAATAAAATCTGTCTGACGGCACAGAAACGCAGGTGTCTGCAACACATCGACTACGGACGCCACGGTCGCAACCTCGTCCTCTGCGTGCACATCGGTAAGCACCGGAACGCCAATCTGACGCCTGACCTCGCTCAAAATCCGTAATCCTTCATCCATCCCAAGGCCGCGAAATGACTTGCCCGAACTGCGATTAGCCTTGTCATACGATGCCTTGAAGATATAAGGAATCTTCAACGCGCCGGCGATTTCTTTCATCTGGCCAGCAATATCCAGGCACAACGCCTCCGATTCCGCAACGCAGGGTCCGGCGATCAAAAAAATTGGCTGATCGAGCCCAACATTGAATCCACATAATTTCATGCTTTCACTCCTTAATGTCTATTTTCCGTGCGACGCCGATTCGCTTCGTCGTGGGACTTGTAACGGAACGCACCGCGCCGAAAGCGGAAAACAGCGGGAAGCCTCTGCTAATCCGTGCTGAATTGCGGGCCATCGCGCAACCATTCGCCGCGCGCCTCGATGCGAATCTCGCGGATCCGCGAAATCCCTACGACACGACCTGGCTCATTATGTCCCAATGGTTTCACCGTTACATCCGCACGATTTTTTCTGCAATTCGAATCTGACCCCGTTTATCCCACCGGTTATCCCACTTATCCAAACTTTTTTACCAGTTCCTCGACATAGCTCCGAACTTTAGGCACCACGGCCAGCAATTGCGGTGCCAGACGCGCTATCCCGGCATAAATCTCTGTCATTCGATCAGCCGCGTACTCGTGCGCGACCATGTTTCTGAGCTCACGAATACGCACCAGATCATTGGCATTGTGCACCCAGCCACGCTTCTCTGCTCGCTGGATCCGATCAAGCAAGCTGCCTTCCGGCGTCAGTTCGAGATCATCGATCAAACGCATGACGCGTTGGATCAAAAGATCAGACACTCGAGCGAAACGGCTGGCCAAAGACTCCAGTCGTTCCAGCTCTTCTGCGCTGAGCTCACTCCGACCCAATAACGCTCCCGAGCGATCAATGGAAACCGTCAAATATTCAGCTGCCTTATCAAGGCTATCCAGTTCCTTGCGCAACAAGATCAGCTTGTCACGATTCACAGACGAACTCCTTCGGCGAAAGCAATGCGGGCAAATGGCTGGGCAAGATCGGTATACACCAGCAGGTCAATCTTCCGCTCACCCAGTTTTCGATGCAGATTGCCGAGTATATCCAGCCGGGCCATCAAATCGATACGCTGCGACAGCACCAACAAGTCAATATCCCCGCCCCGCGCGTCATCCTTGACCCGCGAACCAAAAAGGTAAACCTCGGCTTGGGAGTCTTGAAGTTTGACAGCTCCCAGAATGGCTTGCCGTTCGTTATCGCTTAATCGCATAGTTTGGGTGAAATTCTGCGGGGAATTTTTGTCATCAAAAGCGGTCATCAAAAGAGCTTGAGTCTGTGTGATATTCGACTGACGCCGCCAGCTCGCTCAAAACTTTTCACATTGGTGCAGGTAAGTCTCGATCAGACTGGACGGTAGATGGATGCATTATTCATATCCTCGTCTGGCGCTCACCGTCTCGCCAGCGCCGACTTTTTTAATTTCTGCGTGGTTCCGTGTATCTGCTTAAATTTGACGCTCCATTCATAACTTGTTTGTATGGTAGCGGTGTTATTTTGCGCGGTTAATACCCAACAAAAGTTGGTTGGTATTTCCTTTGACTTGCCAAGTGAGAACCAGAAGGTAAATCGACAAAAACAGACTTCCACCAACTGCAGCTAGCCCAGCAAGCAAAAGGCCGGGTAAAGAGAACTCATGTCGCCATGCGACCCAAAGCGCTGAAAGTGTAAGCATGAACGAGAAGTCAAGATTGAACTGGCCCGGCCAGCCCATCTTTTCGATGTCCCCGAAGAAGATGGGCAAAAGTCCAAATCCATGGTTGCCGGCAACGGCCACGGTATAGCCAACCAGGATCGCCAGAATGAGTAACAACAAAATGCGAAACGCAAGCATTAGCACTAAGCTCCTTATCCGTGAATCCTACGTGTTTTATACGCCAACGCCGCCTTCACATACTCAATAAACAGCGGATGCCCGCTACGCGGATTCGAAGTGAACTCCGGGTGAAACTGTACGCCGACAAACCAGGGATGCATGCTGCTCGGCAATTCCATCATTTCCGGCAAATTCTCGGTAGGCGTGCGCGCGCTGATGACCATGCCGGCGGCTTCGAGTTTGGGCACGTAGATGTTATTCACTTCATAGCGATGACGATGGCGCTCATTGACTTCAGCGCCGTAGATGCTGGCCGCCAGCGTTCCCCCTTTGACCGGACAGCGTTGCGCTCCCAAGCGCATGGTGCCGCCGAGCTCCGAGGTGGCATCGCGCTTTTCAACGCGGCCTTCGCGATCCAGCCACTCCGTAATCAGCGCAACTACCGGATGCGGTGTCTGCGGATCGAATTCTGTGCTGTTTGCACCTTCCAGCAAGGCGACATGACGGGCAAACTCAATCGTAGCCAACTGCATGCCGAGACAAATGCCCAGATAAGGAACTTTATTGATCCGCGCATAACGAATCGCGGCAATTTTCCCTTCCGTACCGCGCTTGCCAAACCCACCGGGAACAAGGATGGCGTCCATCTGTGCCAATGAATCGCAGCCGCTGCGCTCTAATTCCTCAGAATCAACGAACGTGATCTTGACCCGACTGGCCGTGTGGATGCCGGCATGCACCAGCGCCTCGGTCAGTGATTTATAGGACTCGGTCAGGTCAACATATTTGCCGACAAAGGCGAGGTTGACTTCATGTTTTGGATGCTCCAGCGACTCGACCAGCTTTTTCCATACCGACAGGTCGGCGGCACGCGCCAGTATTCCCAGCTTGTGACAGACAATCTCGTCGATCATCTGGTCATGCAGCATGGACGGTATCTTGTAGATACTGTCAGCATCGAGCGCAGAAATTACCGCCTCCATCTGCACGTTAGTAAACAATGCGATTTTGGCTTTTTCATCCGGCGGAATTTCGCGATCAGCGCGGCACAACAAAATGTCGGGCTGTATGCCAATCTCGCGTAATTCCTTGACCGAGTGCTGCGTTGGCTTGGTTTTCAGCTCGCCGGCAGTTGGGATATAAGGCACCAACGTCAAATGCACATAGCAGGCGTTGCTGCGTCCCTCCTGGATTCCCATTTGACGAATGGCTTCAAGAAACGGAAGCGACTCAATATCGCCGACGGTGCCGCCGACCTCGACAATCGCAACATCGGCACCGTCAGCACCACGCTTGATATACAGCTTGATTTCGTCAGTGATATGAGGGATTACCTGAACCGTCTTGCCGAGATACTCACCGCGACGTTCTTTCTTGATCACCGCCTCATAAATCTGGCCGGTGGTGAAGTTATTGCGGCGTCCCATCTTGGCGCTGGTAAAACGCTCGTAGTGGCCCAGATCCAGATCCGTCTCGGCTCCATCTTCGGTCACGAAGACCTCACCGTGCTGGAACGGTGACATCGTTCCCGGATCCACATTGATATAAGGATCGAGCTTGATATGCGTAACCTTGATGCCACGCGACTCGAGAATGGCGCCCAAACTGGCCGCCGCGATGCCCTTGCCCAA
>CAZAGR010000135.1:0-7265 GCA_964484585.1 uncultured Propionivibrio sp.
CAGCTGCAGTGCTGCCAGCGGTATCCGTCTTAACTGGCGCCTGATCCACCTGCCCGAGCCACTCGGCGACTATGTGGTGGTGCATGAACTGGCGCATTTGCAAGAGATGAACCATAGCGCGCGCTTCTGGTCCTTTGTCGAAGCCGCGTATCCGGAATGGAAAACGGCACGCAAGGATTTAAAAGCCATCGCTCCGAAACTTCCCCTGCTCTGAGAGAAAATCATGAGAATTCTGCACACCATGCTGCGCGTCGGCGATCTCGACCGCTCGCTGAAGTTCTATACCGACGTGCTCGGCATGCGTCTTTTAAGACGTAAAGATTATCCGGACGGGAAGTTCACTCTCGCCTTTGTCGGCTATGACGATGAATCGGCCGGCGCCGTGATCGAATTGACGCACAACTGGGGCATCGACCAATACGAACTCGGTACGGCCTTCGGTCATATTGCGCTTCAGGTCGACCATGCCGGCGCGGCGTGCGATCAGATTCGGCAGCGCGGCGGAAAAGTCACGCGCGAAGCCGGTCCGATGAAGGGCGGGACGTCAGTCATCGCGTTCGTCGAAGATCCCGATGGCTACAAGATTGAGCTGATTGAAAAGAAAACTTGAACTTCCGGTTTCGAGCAGCGACGTCTTTGCCGCCCGCATCGAATCAGGCAAGCAAATCAAGCTCGGGGTCGAGCGATACGATCGTCTCTCCGAAATCGCCCATGATCTTTTGCCAATCGTTGCCGTGGTGAGTGCCAATGTATTCCAGGAATGAAGAATCCGGGTCATTCAACAAAATGACGAATGCGGAATCTTCAATGTTATTGAGCAGTTTCAGCATTGCATCGTACTTTGTGCCGGTGGCGAGGGCATCATCAATGACGACCGGAGCCGGGTCGAAGAATACTCGCGGAACCTCAATTCGCAATCCGGCGCCAAAGTCTGACTGGAGGTTCGATCTGGCTTCCTCGAACGTCCGGGAATCCGAAAAATGTCCGACCGCGTAGAACTGAAAGCACTGATGAACGGGCGGCATTTCGCCGTGCTCAACGGCAGTTTCGAAGGCCGCATCGACGCCCACCCTGTCACCATTTCTAAGGCAAATTCGAAGTATCAGCGCCTCCGAAATTCCGGCAAACCCTTGGGCCTGAAAGTGTCGAACGATACGTTCGGCGGCGCCATCAGCCTGACGCCCGGGAGTGTTTTCCATTTTGCTGTCGCCCACAAAAATGTTCAGTTTACTGAATAACCGCAGTTGATTGACTCAGTGCACACGCTGATCCTGGAATTTTCCAGTTATCTGTCGAACCCATTGGCGCTGCTCGCCGTGTTCATTGCGGCATCCATGCTGATGATCTGGCGACTCCACGCTATTGAGACAAAGGGCTTTGAGGGCACCGTGCTCGGAACGCTGATCATGCCTTATTGCTCAGGATCGGCCAACCTCATCTTCGCCTATGTGATGAGCCGCTCAGGCGGCAACGGGCGGTTGGTGATCGAAAACAGCATTGTCAATAACGTCACCAACCTCACACTCATTCTTGGACTATCGGCAATTTTCTGTTCGTCATTCGCCATGTCGAATGGCAGTTCCAGCCCCAAGGGGAAAAAGCAGACTGACGTCTACAAACTCTACCGCCTTGACCTGCTGTTTACCCTGATCGCACTTTTTCTATTTACCGGCACTTTGTGGGCGCTCGCCAAGGATCGGGTCATCGATTTTTACGACGGCCTGGTGCTCGTCGGACTGTTTTTGTTCTGGCAAATGTTGCATGTATTTGAAATACTCAAAAACAATGTCAGAAAAAACAGAAGCCTGCATTGGTCGATTGTCATCGACTTGATGCTGATCGCGATGAGCGCCTATTTCATTTACCTCAGCGTCGATCACCTGGTGACCTGGGTCGAATCAGCAAAAGGCAGCGTCTTCAATAAATCGAATCTAGGCTGGCTGAGTGGCGTCCTGATGGTATTGCCCAACGCATTCCTCGCCATGTACTACGCCCGTGTCGGCCGGCAGGACATCGTGGTCAGTTCGCAAATTGGCGATGGCCATATTTGCATTCCCATGTGCATCGGGCTGTTCGCGCTGTTCGACACGATCACTATCCCTGATTTCTTTGACACCGGCGTGTATTTCATTCTTGGCGCCGGAGCTGTTCATTTTATATCGATTGCACTGTTCGGCCGTCTGCCTCGGTTTGCCGGCTTTGGCATTCTGGGGATGTATGGGTTTTTCTTGTATCGAGGACTCGTTCAATAGCGCATTCGGATGCCCCCAAAAAAGCCTCGAACAAATCCATGAACTCCTTGTTTGCTCGTCGCATGTTGAACAAGGCTGCGTTACCAAGTGCGAACAGCTTCGCCTGTGATGTCGCCATCCTGCAACGCACGCATTGTTCAACCTGTCTGGGACAGCGGCGCCAGAACTCCCGTCCGCGCATGCTCGCTGACCGCCCGCGCAGCGGGATGCGCCAGTCGTCGCTCGGCCGAAATGAGGAAAAAACGTTCGCGAATCTCGTCCGTTTCGCCCAGTTTGACGACCTGGTAGTGTGCCGTTACGTCTGGAACGCTTGCCGCTGGCGTGGGAAAGACGCCAGCGCCGGCTTCGCCGAATGCCTTCATCAAGGCACTGTCATCGAATTCGCCAACGATATGTGCACGCTTCCCTTGTCGCTCAAGCCAGCGTGGCAATGCGCCATGAAGCGCGCTATCGCGGCCTGGCAGCAGCAGCGGCGACCCGTCCAGACAATCCGGAAATGTACCCGTCAATTGTGACGCCAGCGCCGGCGCGGCCATGAAAGCCACTCCCGACTCGCCAAGCGGATGGCTGTAGCCCTTGATCTCGGTACCCGGCGGCATGGGCCGGTCAGCCAGCACCATGTCGAGGCGGTGGACCGCCAGATCGGCTAGCAACTGGTCCAGCCGGTTCTCCTGACAGATCAGACGCACTTTTTCGGGAAGTTGCAGCACTGGCGCCAGCAAGCGGTGGGCGATGAATTTCGGCACGACGTCGGCGATCCCAACGCGGAAGGTGATGAAGCGCTCCTCGGCACCATTCTTCAGCAAATCTTCGAGTTCAGAGCCGGTCTGGAAGATTTCCTCGGCGTATGAGAGCGCCAACTTGCCCGTCTCGGTCAGCTCCAGCCGGCGACCGACTCGCCGAAACAGCGCCACACCCAGTCGCTCCTCGAATTGGGAAATTTGCCCAGAGAGCGTCTGGGGGGTCAGATGCAGGCGTTCCGCCGCGCGAATGACGCCACCTGAGCGCGCCACACTGACGAAGTAATGCAAATGTTTGTAGTTGATCATGCGCCGTCCAATTGTTCGAAAAAACCGATCATAACCTATACGATTATCTGTTTGTATCGAATGATATGCAGACCCATAATCTGCCTCTGTTATCACAACCCACGGAGAGGAATGTCATGAACCTTCAGATTCAAGCACACGACTTCACCCTAAGCGAAGGCCTGCGCCAGCATGTCACCACGCGTCTCGATTACGCTCTTAATCATGGTCGGGATGTCGTTACGCGCGTTGTAGTCCGCCTCAGCGATGTCAATGGACCGCGTGGAGGCGAAGATAAATGTTGCGGCATAGAAGTGCGTCTCAAGGGCGCACCCGCCTTAATCGTCGAGGACACCCAAGCGGACCTCTATGTCGCTATAGATCGTGCTGCTGATCGCATCAGTCGCACATTTGAACGCCAAATATCGCGGCGACGCCAATTTCCGATGGTTTCAGTGGCCCGCAAGCAGTGCGAAACAACAGAAACGGAGTGATGCGATGAGAAGCTATCAAGTAGACAGCAAGGAGTCCATGGCGCGTGTAGTGGTGTTGGCGCTATTGGCCGACGGTGCGATTGATCCAGTCGAACTCAAATTGCTCGAGCGCCCTGAGATTATTGCCCGGATGGGCTTTGATCAAGTCTGCCTGACGCGGGTGATTCAGGAATTCTGCGAGGATTTGGAGACCTTCGGCGTTTCAACACGCGTCGGCGGTTTAGGCTTGGATGCGGAGGCGATTGATCAGTTGCTGGACGAAGTTCGCAGCCCAAAACTGCAAGCGAACCTGTTACGGGCGATGCTTGACGTGGTGTACGCAAATGGCCATCTCACCGGCGGCGAGGCGGCGGTTATCGCCCAGGCGATGTCATTCTGGCGCCTGGACCTATGCAACGAGCCCTCTTCCCTTCAGCCACCGGAACGTCGTTGGAAATTTTCCGCTCGGCAGGTGCCTGCAAATTCTTTGGACCCGCGAGCCCTGCCAATAGGCTTGGCTGCGCTTGCGCCCGTTGATCTTGCAGCGAGCCGACTATGATTTCCGCCAGTCGATTACGAGTAATTTCACGATGAGCAAGCTCGGTCTTCTCGCCCTTGCCCCGGATTTCATGACGCGCATACGTCAGGTGCGTCGGGGCACGTGGCTGAGCCTCGCCGCCGCAATCATGCTGGGTCTTGCGCTGCTGATCTGGGCCGTTGTAGCGATCATCGGCTGGGTCTCGGGTCAGGCACAATCGCTGAGCGGAAACCTACCGGGTGCGGCTCAAGTCGTAATTACGCAGATAGAACTAGCCGTGCCGGGTGCGCGAGAAAAACTTGGCGAATATATTCCAGCGCTCAAGGCTGCCTCGCCACCACGCGATGTCTCGGGCAAGGATGTCGGGCCGGTGAATCGCTACCCCGGCCTGTGGCGCTCACAGTGGCATCAAGACGGCGGCGAAATCGTTGTTCGCTATGAAGGCCCGGCTGACTACGCAACCGTACTGGAGCACTACGTCCAAGGTTTCGCCGGTAAGGGTTACGCCCAGAGCATTCTCGCAGCCGCGCCCGAGGGTGAGAAACACAAATACATCAATGGCAACGACGTCATCGAATTCGCTATTGCGCAACTACCGAAGGGCATCATCAAGGTAACGCTTGCGTCAACCTCGCCCGCACCGATTTTTGAAAGAGCCCAACCATGACTAATGAAGAGCAAAAATCCATTCTGACCATCGCGCTGTTCGCTGCTTTTGCCGACGGCATCAAGGATGATCGCGAGCGAGAGGAAGTGCGCCGGATTGCTGATGCACTCACAAAGCAGGCTGGCGCACCCGATGTGGCCTCGCTTTACCAAGACGTTTTGCTCAAGCGCGTGTCGCTTGAGACCACAGTCGCCGCGCTGTACGACGCTGGTCAACGGCAGCTCGCGTATGAAATGGCCGTATGCGTTTGCGAGGCAGATGACCGCTTGACCGAGCCGGAGCGACGATTTCTCGCCGAGCTCAAAGGTTTGCTCGGTCTGGATACAGCGCAAGCAGCGCAGATTGAAAGCAGCATCAATGTCGTGCTGGATCAGTCCGAGCCGCACGTACCGATGACGGCGACCACCACAGTCGTGTCCGCCTCAAAAATAGCACCACAGTCGGCCGAGATCGACGCCAAACTCGATGCCGAACTGGACAAGTCGATTCTGAATCACGCTCTGCTCAATGGCGCGTTGGAACTATTGCCGCAGTCGTGGGCTTCCATGGCCATCATTCCCTTGCAGATCAAGATGGTCTATGGCGTTGGCCGCGCCCATGGCCACGAGCTGGATCAAGGTCACATCAAGGAATTCATTGCCGCCGCCGGCGTCGGTCTCACCAGCCAATACCTGGAACAAATCGGACGCAAGCTGCTGGGCGGCTTGCTGGGCAAGGCGGCGGGCAAGAGCTTCGGCAAGATCGGCAGTGCCGCCGTCGGCATGTCGTTTTCGTTTGCCACGACCTACGCGCTGGGGCAGCTTGCCAAGCGCTACTACGCCGGCGGCCGAACGATGAACACCGCCCTGCTCAGCGACACGTTCCAGAATCTGCTCGGTCCCGCCAAGCAGCTGCAGACGCACTATCTGCCGCAGATTCAGCAAAAAGCCGCGACGCTTGATGCCGGCCAGATCATGGCCCTGATGCGCGAGAAGACCGGGAGTCTGGTATGACTTCATCCGTTGAAACCTTCGCCACCGGCCCGATGTGGGCTGGCTTTATCGTCTTTGTGCTCACCATGCTGGCACTCGACCTGTTTGTTTTCGGCGGCAACAAGGGCCACCGGGTTTCGGTCAAAGAAGCGCTTTCGTGGGTCGTCGCCTGGGTCGCGTTGGCCTTTTCCTTTGCTGCTTTGCTCTGGTGGCATTTGAACGGCACCCAAGGTGCCGAAGTGGCCCAGAAAAAGACGCTTGAATTTCTTGCCGGCTATCTGATCGAGCAATCTTTGTCCGTGGACAACATGTTTGTATTCGTCATGATTTTCACCTACTTTGCGGTTCCGCCTGAACTGCAACGCCGCGTGTTGCTCTACGGAGTGCTGGGCGCCATCGTCATGCGTGCCGGCATGATCCTCGCCGGTGTCTGGCTGGTATCCGAATTCGCTTGGATTCTGTACGTCTTCGGCGGATTCCTGGTGATCACCGGCATCAAGATGCTAATTTTTGCCGACCACGAGCCGGACCTCGATAAAAACCCGCTGTTGCGCTGGCTGCGCGGGCATATGCGCATCACGCCAGAGTTCCACGGTGAATCTTTCTTTGTGCGCCAGAAGGGCATCCTCTGGGCGACACCCATGTTCCTCGTGCTGATCCTGATCGAACTGAGCGACCTGGTGTTCGCGGTGGATAGCATCCCGGCGATCTTTGCCGTGACGACCGACCCATTCATCGTGTTCACCTCAAACATCTTCGCCATCATGGGCCTGCGTGCGCTCTATTTTCTGCTTGCGGACATGGCCGACCGCTTTCACTTCCTCAAGTATGGTTTGGCGATCGTGCTGGTGTTCATTGGCGGCAAGATGCTGGCCATGCCGTGGTTCCACATGCCGATCCAGTGGTCGCTGTCGATTGTCGCCAGCATCATCGTGATCTCGATCGTGATCAGTTTGAAGATGACCAAACCCCACGCGCTTGCTGCTGAGGCGCAGCCATGAGCCAGAAAACCTATGCGCCGGGGTGCCCGCCTTGCCCCTTGCCCCTTGACCCATGCATTTTTCGCCCACTGATACGGTTTAGCTTGCTGACACCGTATCGCCATCCGCTACGGCGAGGAGAGCGTTCTTTGCTCGACCGCCTTGTAGCGCAGTAGCTTTATCAGCGCCGACTTTTCGCATAACGTTTACTTTACTAAAGGAGATTGCAATGAACTATCCACAAATCCAACCCGTAGCCGTGCCACATGGCGACAGCGAATCGGTTCTGGCCACCAACAAGGTGATCCGCAACACGTATATGTTGCTGTCGATCACCTTGCTATTTTCCGCCGCCA
>CAZAGR010000136.1:0-7242 GCA_964484585.1 uncultured Propionivibrio sp.
GGAGCGCTTACATCCAACAATGCCAAGATTGCCCAGAACAGTAAGAACAGAATTTGCCAACCTTCCAGGCAAATAAGTAGCGCCCCTTTATGAGCACTCACCAACATGAAGTTGACGCGAAGATACTTGCGCCAGCACGATTGGGTCGGATTTCAGGACGCCAAGAATAAAATTGGTGTCCAGTAAATATTTATTGCCACTCATCACGCAACTGTTTTTGAATCGCCAAAGATTCACCCGCAAAAGTGACGGAATTTTCCAACCCACCCATCAAATTAACCAACAATTCATCGCTAGCATTCGCAGACCTATTGCGCATCTTCGAGCGCAAGAATTCAGCAAAATCCAGAATCTCAGCGATTACTGGTTCCGGCAGGTCTTGCACCGCTTCATATAGTTTTTCTGTCGTAGTCATATGACATCCTCTTGTTAGATCAAAGCCTGCACGGGGCGGGAAATCGTATCTTATCATTTACAGAACACGGGCACGTAGCGCTAGATGATGACAGGATCATCTCTAGCCTCCTCCGTTCTCCAGGCAACTTGCAATCGCCCCATTACTGCTCCTCGATCAGATCGATGAGCATATTATCCCGCAACATCCACTTGTGCTTGTGCCACTCAACGAACACACGGCGCGACTGGCTGCACGCCCCCAGCGCATGGCTGATGCGGGCATCGGGCACGAACAGAATTCCAGCCCTTCTGCCGAAAGCGCATGCACCAGTCCAGGTCCTCGCAATGCAGGAAATAACCCTCATCCCACAGGCCCACATCCTCCATCACATCACGCTTCACCAACATACACGCGCCGGAAATGGCCTCCACCTCGATGAGACTATCGGGCAAGGGCTGCTTATGCAGATGAAAATCGTAAAACAGCTTTGGCCAGCGATTGGCAAACCGCTGCAACCTAAAGGCTCGCACAAAAGATCGCCACGGCGTCGGCACGGCCCGCCGTCCGCCCCCCTGCTCCGTGCCATCCTCATTAACCAGCAGGCCATCCGCCATGCCCACGCGCTCGCCAGACTGCAAGCCGGCCAACAGTGGGGCGATGGGATCGGGCTGAAAAAAACAATCGGGATTCAGAAACAGCAAAAACGGCGCAGAAGATGCCTGTACCCCGATATTGCACGCCGCTGCAAAGCCCACATTGACCGGATTGCGGATGACGCAGACTCGTGACAAATCTTGAAGCCCATCCAGGCTTGCGTCGCTTGACGCGTTATCGACGACGATGATCTCGATATCCAGCGGGCAGGCCAGCAAGGAATCGACACACTTGCGCAACAGCGGGCCAGCGTTGTAATTGACGATGATTGTTGAGATGACAGCACTCGTATTCTCATACTGTTCAAGTTTTTCGTGAGGCGGATCAGCGAATGCTTTATGGTTATTTATTTGGTTCATCAACTTTTCCTCGGGGTTATCATCTTTGGCATCCACTGCATTCCTGCCCTATCAAGTTCGGGATCCAGGCTGAATGTCTGAGACTGGTACAGAACAACACCGATTTGTCTTGATCTCAAGACGCCCACTCACCCCCCTGAGCGCATGCAGGATTCCTAGAATCATTCGTTGGAACCGCTGTCACCTGTCCACTGAAAACACTAGAAAATAACCTGCAAACTGCACTAATCGCCACAGGAAATGTATCTTCCAGATCCAAGACATAGGCGTATCACGCAACATCTGTAGGGTGTTACGAAACATGTAATAGTCGCGCAACGGTGAGTGGTACATAACTTGACGGGAACCGAAAAACCAGACTCGCTTGAGGGCATCGCCCAATTGATGCTCCAGCCTTGAGGTGGGTACACCCAGCAACCTGTACCCTGCAGCCTTTGCGCGGAAGCCCCCTGTGTCAGGCTAGTTGTCGCCTCAAAATTTAACTATGAGGCATGGAGACAACAATGGGAATACGTTATTCAGAAGCATTTATCGAGCAGGGGTAAACAAAGCAAATGACCTTGGCAATCAGATTGAAGATAAAGCGAAGCAGGTATTTAAGGATTAAAGTGTAGTAGTTCAGATTTGATCAGGCAAAGTTTGACAGTTAGTAAACCCATTTAGCGCAGCTTTCCAATCGCGAATCGGCATCGTCCATTTCTTGTTGACGTTGTTGATTACAGCGACCATCATCATAAAGTCTAATCAGGATAGCGCACGGCACGCGTTGTCCGAAAACTGTACGTGTCGATAAATTATTCTGAAAGGGCTTAAGTTATATGAATCAGGATCCTATTGTTACTACTGAGAGCAAGCGCAACATATGGATTCGTGGCTTGTACATGTTGTTAATGGCCCTGGCATATCAAATAGCTGGAACATTGATGTTTATCGTTGCGATCTTTCAATTTTTGGCGACTTTAATAAACGATATTCCCAATACCCGATTGCTTTTGTTTGGCCGCAACTTGGGGCGCTACTTTCAACAAATTGTATATTTCCTTACCTTTGCTTCTGAAGTTGTACCTTTCCCGTTTAACGATTGGCCATCAGGCGACTGAAGAGTGCTCACGAAAAAAAACGACGCCCCCGCTTCTGCCGCCTGCCGTACCAGATTGAGCGCACATGCTATATTGATGGCCAGAGACGTGGCCAGCGGGCCAGTGGCAGTATAGTGCAGAACATGCGCCCGAGCGGTCAAATGAACCACCGATGTAGCATCCGCCAAAGCATCAAGCCAGTCAGTACAAGCCCCGAGCTCACCAACGACCGGGCACTCAACTCTTGAAGGTAACGGCATGGCTCGGCGAACTGCCTCACTAACGCAGACACCTCTCGCCAACAATTCGGCAACTAGGGGACGCCCGATAAAGCCATTGGTGCCAGTTACCAAAGTGCGCGTCATTCGCAACTCATACCACGTTGCTGCTATTTACGATCATCTCGGCGAACGCGAAAGAACTTGTGAAGGCCGGGGAAATCGCGTTGAGTACGTGGGTAGAACGGTCGGTATGCTGAAAAATATAATCCATTTCCAGTTTTCCCTCACGCAAATTGACAAGCTGCGGACGAATACCCGCTTTCGGAGTTGGAACCATGTCTTCAGCCGTAATGGAAGGCACCAGACGCTGAGCAGCCGCAAGGAAATTGTGCTTCAAGTACTTGGATAGCTCCAGATGCGCCATACGCCGGAAGCTGTATCGATTGCTCAGGTACATTCCGGCCAATCGATACCCCACCCCCATGGCTTCTAATGGTCGAATGCCTTGAATCAATCCATAATTCTCTCTGCCAAGCGCAGGGATGGCAGTTGGCCCGATATACACATCTCCGCTGATAACGCGGGTTAGATGCACACCCAAAAAGGGAAGGTCAATATCCGGCACTGGGTAAATGTTGGCACGCACAAGATGCTCAGCTTCCGGCCGAAGCTTCCAGTAAATACCCTTGAAAGGCACCAGTGCATAGTCATCGGCCAGACCAAAGTTTCTAGCCACAACGTCAGCGTAGGCTCCGGCACAATTGAAGAGATAGCCATAGGAAAGCTTCCCCTGATCAGTAACCACCTCGCCAAGCGAGCCGACTTTCTTGAAGCCATGACGCCACAGAAATTGCACACCCTGTTGCTCAAGCAGTGTAGTCAGCCGATTGACCACGGCGCGACTATCGATCACCGCCGTATCCGGCGAATAAATAGCAGCCGGGCCCTGGGCAGCATGAGGTTCAATTTTACGCAGTTCTTTTTCATCAATGCGCCAAGCGCGTATACCGTTCTCACTTGCGTTGCGCAAAAGCCGTTCCACCGTTGGTAACTCTTTCTCAGATGTAGCAACGATTACCTTGCCGGACTTCGAGTATGGGATAGCGTGTTCACGTGCAAAATCCATCATCCGCCTGGCACCAACGGCACACACCTTGGCCTTGAGCGTATCGCTGCTGTAGTAAATGCCGCTATGCAACACACCGCTGTTGCGACCGCTCGCGTGCATGCCTGCGCATGCCTCCTTGTCCATAACGCCGATCCGTGCGGATGGAAATCGTGCCTTCAGTTCATGTGCAACGGTCAAGCCGACAATGCCTGCACCCACTATCAAATAATCATAATAATTTTCGGTCATTTATCTTCTCTCGTAAGCCATCGCGGCGATAGATTAACACCGGGGAGGCTTGGTAAACAGCAGTTCATTAATTTCGGATAAAGAGTCGGCTTGAAAATCCGGTTTTGGTAAAACGGTGACGTGCGATGGTGCCAACAAGACTGCTCTGCCTACATTTGCCGCTCGTGCAGCAGCAATATCGGATGCTTTGTCTCCCACAAGGATAGAGCCCTCAAGCAACAGCCCTAACTCATCTCTAGCACGCAAGATCATGCCTGGGTTAGGCTTGCGATCAAACGAGACTGCTTTGTATTTCCCGACACCGTGCTCGGCATGGGATGGGCAGTAATACACACCACCAATCGCAATGCCTTCCTCGGCGAAACGTTCGCACATCCAATTCGATAACTCCTGGAACTGAGCTTCAGTATAGTAACCGCGACCAATTCCAGCCTGGTTAGTCACTACCACTATTGCCATGCCCGATCTAACGGCACTGCGACACAGATCGAATATCCCGTCAACGAATACGAAGTCCTCAATGCGGTGAACATAGTTTGTCTCTACATTAATGACACCATCCCGGTCGAGGAACAGCGCGGTTCGCTTTGAGGAGGAGTAAGGCATTATTTACGTAGCTCAGGAACTGAATAGACGGGCAACACTTTCCCTGTTGGGTTGGCTTACAACACCTTTTTCCGTAATGAGGCCCGTCACCAACTCCGCAGGGGTCACATCGAAAGATGGATTGCGTATCTTCACCCCCTCCGCTGCCCAGTGATAGTCGCGAAAACCTTTCACCTCCTCGACAGAGCGCTCCTCAATGGGAATGTCCGCCCCGCTGGAAATATTCATATCAATGGTAGAAAGCGGACACGCCACATAGAACGGGATGTTGTGCCGTCGCGCCAGCACCGCCACCATGTAAGTGCCGATCTTGTTCGCCACGTCACCATTGGCTGCCACGCGATCCGTGCCTACCACCACCGCATCCACCTCGCCCTGCGCCATCATGTAGCCAGCCATGTTGTCGGTGATGAGCGTCACCGGAATGTTCTCCTGCACCATCTCCCACGCCGTCAGCCGCGCGCCCTGTAGGAAGGGACGCGTCTCATCGGCGATGACCGAAATCTTCTTGCCAGCCTCCACTGCCGAACGAAACACCCCCAGCGCCGTACCCCATCCCGCTGTCGCCAATGCTCCCGCATTACAGTGCGTCAACACCCGCGCTCCGTTTTCCAACAAGGCAGCACCATGCGCCCCCATAGTCCGGTTGATTCGGATGTCCTCGGCCAGAATCTCATGCGCCTCGGCCAGCAAACGTTGTGCGATTTGTTGTGGCGTTTGTGTTGCAACACCCTCCCAAACCTTGCGCATCCGCTGCAATGCCCAGAATAGATTCACCGCTGTGGGGCGGCTTTGTGCCAGCACGGTGAGGCCAGCTTCCATGCCCGCCTTGAAATCAGAAGCTGAAATATTTTGAGGGCCGTTCGCCCTGAGCTTGTCAAAGCCTCGTGTTCCCTCCTCACCCTTCGACAGACTCAGGGCGAACGGGCTAGAGGACAACCGCAACGCCTCCAATGCCACCCCATAAGCCGCTGCGACACCAATGGCCGGCGCACCGCGCACCACCATGCTGCGGATACCTTCCGCCACCGAGATGGCAGAGTCATAGCTCAAATATTCAAAAGCCGCCGGCAGAATGCGCTGGTCTATCATCTCTAGCTTGTTGTGCGCCCAGCGCAGGGTTTCAACTTTCACTTAATCGCCCTCAAATTCACACAGCGCAAACACCTTGTGCCCGTGCTTCTCCAGCCGCGCACGGCCACCTATGTCCGGCAGGTCAATGATGAAGCAGCATTCGATGATCTTGCCACCCATTTTTTCAATCAGCCTGCAGGCGGCTTCTGCCGTGCCACCTGTGGCGATAAGGTCGTCCACCAGCAATACCGCCTCGCCCTTCTCGATAGCGTCGGTGTGGATCTCAATGCGGTCGGTGCCATATTCAAGCTCATAATCGTGGCCGATGGTTTCGGCGGGCAGCTTCCCTTTCTTGCGGATGGGTACGAAGCCTTTTCCCAGAGCGTAAGCCAACGCTGCACCGAAGATAAAGCCACGCGCTTCGATACCGGCGATCTTGCCTATCTTCACGTCCTGGTAACGTTCCGCCAACTCATCTATCGTGGCGCGAAAACCGACCGGGTCTTTGAGCAAGGTGGTGATGTCGCGAAACTGGATGCCTTGTTTCGGGTAATGAGGGACGGTACGAATTTTTGATTTGATAGGCATGTTGGTCTCTAAAATGTCTTTGTAAAATACATAAATCGGCTATCTGTTCAGCACGCGGCCGGCGATGGCTTGCAGCTTCTCTGTCATCGCTGTATCACGCGCTTCGGGGGCTGTGATCAGCGCATACTCCAGCGATGAGCGGCAAGAGCATGCGTGTGCTGAATTATCAGCACCTAGTTTTGGAACGACGTGTTTCACCAGGTTTCTCGCCTTGTCGGCATTTGTCAGCAGCACCTTGATGATCTGCTCCACGGTTACGTCGTCATGGTCGGGATGCCAGCAGTCGTAGTCGGTAACCATACCCACAGTGGCGTAACAAAGCTCGGCCTCACGCGCGAGCTTGGCTTCTGGCATGTTGGTCATGCCGATCACGTCGCAGCCCCAACTTCGATACAGCTCGGATTCGGCAAGGCTGCTGAACTGCGGCCCCTCCATCACCAGATATGTGCCGCCGCGTAGAGCGACGATGCCCGCTTCTTTAGCGGCGTGTTCGATGTGGTCGCCCAAACGATGGCACACAGGATGCGCCATCGAGACATGCGCCACGAGGCCGGTACCAAAGAAGGTTTTTTCGCGGGCGAAAGTGCGGTCGATGAATTGATCGACGATGACGAAGGTGCCGGGGGCAAGGTGTTCGCGCAAAGAGCCGACCGCGCTAACCGAGATGACATCGCTGACGCCCACGCGTTTAAGCACGTCGATGTTTGCGCGGAAATTGATCTCGGACGGTGGAATCTTGTGTCCACGACCGTGACGCGGCAGGAATACCAATTGCAACCCGTCCAATTCGCCGAACAACAGTTCATCAGATGGCGCACCAAAGGGCGACTCGACCTTTTCCCAGTGTTTATTCGTAAGCCCGTCAATGTCATACACGCCGCTACCGCCGATGATGCCAAATACCGGC
>CAZAGR010000137.1:0-7206 GCA_964484585.1 uncultured Propionivibrio sp.
CCAGCCAGCGGGCGGGAAAGCCTCGCGGCAACAACACCCAGACACTACCCATAATTGCAGCAGCAACCGCTATGAACGGCGGTGCTGACTGCTGCCAAACAGCATAAGGCAAGGCACCCAACTGTTGTATAAACCACATCAATCCGCCGGTGATCCAGTGTGCTAACGGCAGCAGCCACCCCAAACCTGGCAAGGTCGCAGCCAAGGCGAGCGGCGTGATTACAAAACTGACGAGCGGAATGGCGACGGCATTCGCCAGCGGCGATACCAGCGAAAACTGCTGAAACAGCGCCAGCAGTGCGGGCAGCATGCCCAGCGTGATAGCCCACTGAGCGCGACTCCACTCGCGCAGCCAATGACGACGTTTGCGCAAGCCGCCGCCAATGTACAGCAGCAAAGCGACCGCACCGAAAGACAGCCAGAACCCGGCCGCCAGAACTGCCCACGGGTCGAGCAAAAGCACCACAAGCAAGGCAAGCGCCAGAACCCGGGTGGCAGCCATCTCACGACGCAACAGCGTCGACAACGCCGCCACTGCAAGCATGTAGAGCGTACGCTGCGCGGGGACAGCAAAACCGGCCAGAAGGCAATATCCAAGCGCTGCGACCAGACCGCCGCAGGCGGCCGCCTGCTGTACCGGAACGCGCAAGGGCAGCCAAGCTGATTTTCGCCACAGGCTTGCAATCAGAACGTAGGCCAATGCTGCCAGTAGAGTGATGTGCGAACCAGAAATACTCATCAAATGCGTTATGCCGGTTCGCGAAAAAACTTGCCACAGGTCGGGCGCAATCGACTGCTGATCACCGATGGCGAGAGCAACAAGAACACCGACGAACGGCGCATCGGGAAGCGCACCCAGAAAGCGATCGCGTATCCGTTCCCGCAAACGCTGGATCAAATAATGCGGCTGAATAACCAGCGCATCAATTCGCTCCGCGCGGCCGCCACCAATATCGCTTTGGGAGTCACCTCGCGGTCGCACATAACCTGTCGCCCGGATTCCGCGCTCTAACAACCACCCTTCGTAATCCATGCCGTGCGGATTTGAATTGCCGTGGGGGCGCTTCAAGCGAACCGTCATCTGCCAGCGTTCGCCAGCCCGGGGAAGCGCCAGCTCGCTGTTTTCACCACGATACCAGGCGAGTGAAATGTGCGAGGGAATCAGCTTCGAAGCCCTCTCGACATCGAACTCGAACCGAACGCCACGCTCCAGAGTCTGCGGCAACGCCGCGACGACTCCTGTGACGTGAATATCAACACCTTCATTCTCCGCTGGCAATAATTCGGCCAGGCGCCATTGCGCCATAGCGCCCGCCCACGAGAAACCGAGCCCCAGACCCGCCGCCACAAGAATGACCCAAACCCACGCTCGCGTCCCTGCCATGGCTCCAGAGGACGCATTGCGAAACCTGCCGATAAATAGCAGCGCAGCCGCCAAGACGATCGACCCGCCAGCCACGGCACCCAGATCCAGGCATGGAGGAAGTACTTCCCGTTGCTGCAGCCACAACGCTCCGCTGGCAAAAAAAATGGCGAACAAACGCATGGACTGATTAGAACACGGTCGATCTTCAGTATCGGCGCGTCGCATTCTGTCAAAATGACGGCATCTTTAAGGAGCACGGTCATGCATTTTGTCGTCCCAGTCCAACCCCAGCCCTGCGTACCTGTCGCCGGTAGTCAGGATATGTTCCCGGTTCACCGGATCTATTGTGTGGGTCGCAACTATGCGGCGCACGCCCGTGAAATGGGTTCCGATCCCGACCGTGAGCCACCGTTTTTTTTCTGCAAGCCGGCCGATGCTGTGTTTCCTGTTTCGACGGGAGAAATTCGCGACCTTCCTTACGCCGCGAACACCACCAATCTTCATCATGAAGTTGAACTGGTTGTCGCCATCGGCCTGGGCGGTCGCGACATTCCAGTCGCCAACGCCGCTAAGTGCATATGGGGTTATGCGGTGGGCCTGGACATGACCCGTCGCGATCTCCAGTCCGGGTTGAAGAGCAGAGGTCAGCCATGGGAACTCGGCAAGGCGTTCGACCATTCCGCACCAGTCACGCCCCTGACGCCGGTTGCGCAAACCGGCCCATTGACCTCAGGCCGCATCTGGCTTCAAGTAAATGATGAAACGAAGCAGACTGGCGACCTGCGCGATATGATCTGGTCGATTTCGGAAACGATCGCCGAGTTGTCGCGTTATTTTGAGCTGCACGCCGGTGATTTGATTTTCACCGGCACACCGGAAGGCGTCGGCCCGGTCAAGCCGGGAGACGTCGTTGAGTTCGGCGTTGATGGGCTGCAATCGGGCACTGTGCGGATCGCCGCGGCAACTGCATGAGGCGATTTTTGCGTCGAATTCTGCCCAGCCATACTGCCGTCAGCGGCAACCGATGGCTGGCACCCTTCGAAAACTCACTGCTGCATCCGCGCCTTTGGCATGTGAATCGCCGCTCGGCTGCCGGTGCCGTTGCGGTCGGACTCTTCTGCGGGCTGATTCCTGGACCACTGCAGGTGGCAAGCTCCGCGCTCTTGTGCGTGTTGTTCCGCGTCAACTTGCCGATAGCGATACTGATGACCTTTTACACCAACCCATTCACCATCGTGCCGTTGTACCTTGTGGCCTTCGAGCTTGGCAGCTTTGCTCTGAACGGCAACAGCGGGTTTGAAATGCCGCCGGACAAGGGAGCCGGTGGTTATTTCGACTGGATCCGTGCCCTGGTCGACTGGGCACTGACGCTGGGCCAGCCACTGGCATTTGGCATTTTTCTACTCGCCAGCCTTTTGGCAGCGATGGGTTATGCGACCACGCGCGCGGCCTGGCGCGCTCACCTGGTCTATACGTGGCACCAGCGCCGTCGCGCCACATGAACTACAACAACAGCAACGATGATGTGTTCCATCGCGCGCGCCGCTCCATATTGCTCGCGCTTCTGGCGTTCGGCATTGTCCTTTTGATCGGGACGCTCGGCTACAAGAGCTTTGGCGGCGATGAACTGCATTGGGTCGACGCGGCCTACATGACGTTTCTGATGGTGGCCACGATCGGGTACGGAGCAGGGATCGAAGTTTTCCATCGCGCCGACCGCGAAATCTTCACGATGGCAATCGCGTTCTCGGGGATCGGCATCGTTACCTACCTGTTTTCCAGTGTGACGGCGATGATGCTGGCGAGCGATTTTGACAAATCAATGCGGAGAAGGCGAATGGAAAAATTGATGAAAAAACTGCACGGTCACTATATTGTTTGTGGCTATGGCCGCGTCGGACGCAATGTGGCCGACGAACTGGATTTGACCCGCCACCATTACATCGCCATCGACGACAAGTTTGAACTTCTGGAAAGTCTGGCCGAAGACAAGCGTGGACTGATTTATGTTCACGGCGACGCCTCGGACGACGACGTTCTGATCAAAGCAAACATTGCCGAAGCCAAAGGCGTGTTCGCCGTCACCGGTGACGACAGTCGCAACCTGATGATCAGTCTGACCGCCAAGCAACTCAATGGAGCCGCCCGCGTCGTTGCCCGCTGCAATGATCTGCGCAATGTGGAGAAAATGCGCAAGGCCGGTGCCGATGCCATTGTTTCGCCCAACTTTACCGGCGGAATGCGTATCGCGTCGGCCATGCTGCGCCCGCATGTCGTTTCGTTTCTCGATGAAATGTTGCGCTCGGAACACAACCTCCGAGTCGAAGAAGTCACCGTGCCGGACGCCATCAAGAGCTGCAAATTATCTAATTTGAAAATTCACCGCAGTGACCACTTTGTCCTGCTGGCCATACGCACTGGAGGCGACTGGGTTTTCAACCCGCCCGGTGATTTCCTGCTACAACCCGGGTTCACTTTAATCGCGATGGCATCCCCGCAAGGGCGACACGATTTGGAAAATGTATTGCAGCAAGAGATGTCCGATAATTCACCCTGATCACTCCAGCCTGCCGTCCCGCAGGTTCAATACTCGACCAAGACGCGCGGCAAGCGACGGATCATGCGTCACCGCCACCAGCGCCGTTCCATGGTCGCTGCACAGCGAAGTCATCAGCGCGAACACCGCATCGGCCGAGGCACGGTCAAGATTTCCAGTCGGCTCATCCGCCAGGATGCACGCCGGTGCCGTTACCAAAGCCCTCGCCACGGCAACCCGCTGACGTTCGCCACCCGACATCTCTCCCGGTCGGTGCGTCAAGCGATGCCCGAGACCCACTTTCTGCAGCATATCCGCAGCCGTCGCCTCTGCCTGCGCGCGAGTCTCACGGCGGATGCGCAGGGGCATCGCGACGTTTTCAAGGGCGGTAAATTCGGCCAGCAGATGATGGAACTGATATACGAAACCCAGCGACCGGTTGCGCATGCGACCGCGTTCGGCTTCATGCAGGTTGGCCAGATCGCGCTGGTTGAGCACCACCGTACCGGCGGATGGTTGGTCCAGCCCACCCAGCAAATGCAACAAGGTGCTCTTACCCGATCCGCTGGTGCCGATAATCGCCACCGTCTCGCCAGCGCCGACTTTTAGATCGACGCCGGACAGCACCGGCACCGCCGTATCGCCTTGATAAAACACTTTTGTCAAACCACGACATTCAAGTACGGCTCCGGCAATACGCGGCTCGTCACTCATAGCGCAGGGCCTCCGCCGGTTGCGTCAGCGAGGCGCGCCAGCTTGGGTACAAGGTGGCCACCACCGTCAGCACAAACGATACCACCGAGATCAGGCCGACATCGCCCCAATGCAGGTCCGATGGCAGATCGCTGATGTAATACACGTCCTTGGCCAGAAACTGCATGCCGAGAACGTGCTCCAGCGCCGGCACGACGACATCCACATTCAAGGCCAAAGCCACGCCGCCGGCCACACCGGCCGCCAAGCCGATCACGCCGATCAATGTGCCCTGCACGATAAATATCGCCATGATGCTTTGCGGCGAAGCGCCGAGCGTGCGCAAGATCGCGATATCCGCACGCTTGTCCTGAACCGCCATGACGAGCGTCGACACAATATTAAAGGCCGCTACCGCCACGATCAGCAGCAGAATGAGAAACATCATGCGCTTTTCAATCTCAACCGCACGAAAGAAATTGGCGTGACTTCGTGTCCAGTCCGAAACCCAGGTACCCGGTCCCAAGGTGCTCAAGAGCTCGCGCGAAATCTGTGGCGCGGCGAACAAGTCATTTACCTTCAAGCGCACGCCCGAAATGTCGCCTTCCATGCGGTACATGATCTGTGCATCTCCCATGTGGATCAAAGCGAGACCGGAATCGAATTCAAACATCCCGACCTCGAATATGCCCACCACGCGAAACTGCTTCATCCTCGGCAGCACTGCCGCCGGCGTCACCAGCCCCTGTGGCGACAACAGAGTCACTTTGTCTCCACGCAACGCATGCAAGGCGCGCGCTAAATCGCTGCCCAGAATGATGCCAAACTCGCCTGCTCGAAGTTGCTCCAGAGTACCCACACGCATATGGCGGGCGAAGTCCGCAACCTTCTCTTCGTCGGCAGGGAGCACGCCGCGCACCATGACGCCGCGCACTTGGCCATCAAAACTTAACATGCCCTGTTCCTGTACAAAGGGCGCTGCCGCCAGCACGCGCGGATGTTGCCGGGCATCCCGCAGCGTGACTTCCCAATTGGCCAGCGCACCCCCGTCGGCGCTGATCTGCACATGCGAGACCACGCCCAGAATGCGCGTGCGCAACTCCTTCTGAAAGCCGTTCATCACTGACAGCACAACAATCAAAGCGGCCACGCCCAACGCCAAACCCAGCATCGAGATCAGCGCGATGAAAGATATGAATCGGTTCGATGATCCCGTGGCACCTTTGCCCGCTTGGGTGCTTTGGCGTGGCTGCGCCCGCGTGTAGCGTAAGCCAATAAGAAGTTCATAGATCATTTCCGACACGATGTTAACATGCGCCCATGCTCCGCTCCAGAAAACTCACCTTGGTTGTGCCTGGACTGATCTGGCCACGGCAAGCCCTTGAAGACCTGACCCACGACCTTCCGACCCCTGCGCTAACAGCCATGCTGGGCAGAGGCAGGCTCGCGCACGCCACACCAGCCGATCCGGAATTGTGGCTTAAACGCGCCTTTGGACTTCAGGCTACGCCACCAGCCGCACCCTTACGACTGCTCGGGTTGGGGCACGATCCCGGCGCTGCGCACTGGATCTGCCTCGACCCGGTAAACCTGGGCTTCGTCGAAAACAACCTGCTCGTCGGCGATCCCCAGCACTTGCATCTGACCGAGCTCGAAGCCCGCGACATCGCCGTGTCGCTGGCGCCGACTTTTTCGGACCTCGGCGAGATCGTCGTCACCACGCCCGGTCAGTGGCATCTGCGGCTGCACGATCCTGCAAGCCCATTGCCACGAATGGCCGACCTGCGAGACTTCATTGGGTCTCGCGCCAACCACGGAATGATCCTTGACGCCAAATGGCGCAGCCTCCTCAGCGAAGCACAGATACAGCTCCACACCCATCCCGTCAATCTGGCGCGCGCAGCAAAGGGCGAGTTGGTCGTGAATTCGCTGTGGCCATGGGGCAATGGAATACGTCCTGCGCCAATGACGTGCAGGCACGACGTAATGATTAGCAAGGACGCAATCCTGCTCGGTTTGGCGAAACATTGTGGTAGCAAGGTCGCCACTGAGGCCGATGCATGGGAGGACTCGCCCTACTCCACACCCCTGGTCATACTCGACCTTTTATCCGACCCCAGACGACAAGGCGACGGCATGACGTGGCGCGATGCGCTGATGACTCTTGATGCACAGTGGTTTTCTCCACTCTTCGACGCGTTGAAAAGTGGCAAGCTGGCCCACCTTACGCTCCACGCAACAAGTGAGACATCCACCGCATGCCTGGAACTTTCGCGCCCGGCCACCTGGGCCTTCTGGCGCTCGGCCAAACCGATCGCTTCCCTTGCTGTCTAATGCTATTTCTGGGTCTTTTGAATTTCGAGTGGGTTAAGCGGCCTGGACCCCCTGGGTCTGGCCGAGTATTTCGCCTTCTACAACGGCGAGCGTCCGCACCAGGCACTGGACTACACGACGGCCGATGTGATGTATCAAACCGCAGTCGAGGGCGGAGCGGTGATCGTGGATAAGTTTTGCGCGCGGGGAAGGAAACTGATCTTGCCCCCGTAAAACGTACTCCTTAGTTGAACTGTGTTAATAAAAACCGATTTCTGCCGATACCAAGAGAAACAAC
>CAZAGR010000138.1:0-1329 GCA_964484585.1 uncultured Propionivibrio sp.
CCGCACCGGCCTGACCAAGGTCGGCATACCGGGTGCCACCGTCGGCCTACAAAAGGAAGACCCGACCATTGCCGAACTGCTAAAGCCGCTGGGCTATACCAGCGGTCAATTCGGCAAGAACCACCTTGGCGATCGCGACGAATTCCTGCCCACACAACACGGCTTTGACGAATTCCTTGGCAACCTGTATCACCTCAATGCCGAGGAAGCTCCCGAAGATATGGACTGGACCAAGAACCCAGTCATCGACAAGATGTTTCGTCCGCGCGGCATCATCCGCAGCTCAGGCGACGGCAAGATTGAAGATCTCGGGCCGCTGACCAAGAAGCGCATGGAAACGATAGACGATGAATTCCTCGCGGCGGCACTCAAGTTCATGGAGAAAGCGCACAAGGATGGAAAGCCCTTCTTCACCTGGTTCAACTCAACGCGCATGCACTATTACACGCACATCAAGAAGCAGTCAGAAGGTCTGTCTGGTCAGGATTTTTACAATGACGGTATGGTCGAACACGATAACCACGTTGGCCAACTGCTTAAGAAACTCGACGATCTGGGGATTGCCAAGAACACCATCGTGATCTACACGACTGACAACGGCGTGCATTACAACCAGTGGCCGGATGCCGGCATTACTCCATTCCGCGGCGAGAAAAACACCAATTGGGAAGGCGGCTTCCGGGTTCCAACGGTGGTTCGCTGGCCGGGCCACGTCAAGGCAGCAAGCATTTCCAATGAAATCATGTCGCACCAGGACTGGTTGCCGACGCTGGTATCCGCGGCGGGCGTGCCGGGCATCAAGGAAAAACTGCTAGCCGGCTATGAAGCCGGCGGCAAAAAATTCAACGTGCATCTGGATGGATATGACTTCGTGCCGCTGCTTGAAGGCAAGGAAAAGAAGGGGCCACGCGGTGAATTTTTCTATTTCAGCGACGATGGCCAACTGTTGGGAATGCGCAATGGTGACTGGAAGATCGTCTATGCCGAGCAGCGCTCGCATCGTTTTGATGTCTGGCGCGACCCCTTTGTTGAACTGCGCGCCCCCAAGCTTTTCAATCTGCGCCGCGATCCGTTTGAGCGCGCAGATACTGACGCGAACAACTATAACGGCTGGTGGGACCACAAGATTGCGGCAGTCATGCCTGCCGCGAGCGTCAAGGTCATGCAGTTTCTGGGGACATTCCAGAAATATCCGCCACGGCAGCGTCCAGCCTCCTTTACCATTGACGACAAGGTGGTCGAGCGCATGCTTTACTCGAAGGGAAAATAGTCTGCAACAATTCATGAAAAAAGCCACGCGATGCGTGGCTTTTTTCATTGCAACGCCGT
>CAZAGR010000138.1:1429-7177 GCA_964484585.1 uncultured Propionivibrio sp.
TTCTCCGGCTGCAACCAGGCAGAAAGGTCGGCCAACAAACCGTCTTCGAGACGCACACTCCAAGCATCCGGCAACTGGAACTCAGCGCTGGCGTCTTGGTTGCTGTAACGCAAGCGAACCGGGCACGGACCATTGCTGAATGGCTTTAGCAAACTCTGCAGACGGCGCGCGTCGGAGCCACCGTTCATGGTCAAACGCAAACCGCGCGCATAACGGCTGCGTGCCTCAGCCAATGTATGCAACTTTTCCGCCGTCACACGCAGGCCACCTGAATACTCGTCGCGACTGACCTTGCCTTCGACCACCAGCAGTTCATCCTCGCGAATCTTCGCCCGCTGAGCGTCCCACAGTTCGTTGAAGACGGTGATCTCGAGCTGCGTTGAGGCGTCATCGAGCATCACGACCGCCATCTTCCCGCGCCGCGTCATCTGGGTACGGGTGGACAAGACAACACCCGCCAACAGAACCGGATCACGGCTTGCCTCCAGCTGACCAAGCCGGCGTTTGACAAACGATTTCAATTCATCCGCATATTCGTGATACGGATGGCCGGAAAGGAAAAAACCGAGCGCCGGCTTTTCATTCATCAGTCGCTCACGCTCGCTCCAATCAGCAACGTTCAGGTAGGCGGGCGTTTCGTGGCATCCATCTGCGCTATCGAACAAGCCTCCCTGCATCGCGTTACGCTCAGCCTGTTCCGCCGAATCCATCGCCAAGTTAACGGATGCCAAAAGTTTCGCGCGATGGGTGTCGATCGAATCAAACGCGCCGGCACGTATCAGTGCCTCGATCACACGCTTGTTCACCACACGTTTGTCGATGCGGCGACAGAAATCGAACAGATCGGTGAATGCGCCGCCGCGTCCCGCCGCGCCGCCCGTGCCCGGTTGTACGCCAGGTTGTTCGCGCACTCGCTGAATCGCAGACAGCGCTGCCTCTCCGGTTCCCTTGATCGCGCCAAGGCCGTAACGGATTGTTTTGGCATCGACTGGACGAAAGCGTATGCCGCTGACGTTGATGTCCGGCGGCAAAAAAGTCAAACCGTTTTCGATCCCGTCTTTGAAAAAGAAATGCACTTTGTCCGTATTGGCCATTTCCGATGATAAGGTCGCCGCGATGAAGGCGGCGGGATGATGGCGCTTGAGCCAGCCTGTCTGATAAGCCACCAAGGAGTATGCGGCCGCGTGCGACTTGTTGAAGCCGTAACCGGCGAACTTCTCCATGATGTCGAAGATCTCGTTAGCCTTCTCCGCATCGATGGCATTTCTGCCGGCGCCATCAACAAACACTGCGCGCTGCTGATCCATCTCCTCCTTCTTCTTTTTGCCCATCGCCCGACGCAGCAAATCAGCACCGCCCAGGCTGTAACCCGCGACTACCTGCGCCGTCTGCATCACCTGTTCCTGATAAATCATGATGCCATAGGTGTTACCAAGCACCCGCTCCAAACTAGGATGCGGATAGTGCACCCGCTCACGACCGTGCTTGCGGTTGATGAAATTGGGGATGAAATCCATCGGGCCGGGACGGTAAAGCGCATTAAGTGCGATCAAGTCTTCCAGCCGGTCAGGCTTGGCCTGCACCAAGGTATCTTTCATGCCGGCGGACTCGAACTGGAAAACCGCCGTCGTATTCGCCGTCTTGAAAATGGAGTCATAGGTGGCACGATCGTCGAGCGGCAAAGTCTCCAGGTCAATCTCAATGCCTTCAACCTCACGTACCAAACGCACGGCTTCGTCGAGAATCGTCAGGGTACGCAAGCCGAGAAAGTCGAATTTGACCAGGCCGGCCTTTTCGACGTCGTCCTTGTCAAACTGCGAGACGACCGAGTCTGCACCGGCCGCCGAATACAAGGGGCAAAAGTCGGTCAAACTGCCCGGGGCAATGAGCACGCCGCCGGCATGCATGCCGACATTCCGCGTCAAACCCTCCAGCTTCAACGCAAGCGCCCAGAGTTCGGCGACTTCTTCTTCGTTCTCGATCCGCTCACGGATGGCCGGTTCCTTGTCCAACGCTTTTTCCAAAGACATTTCAAGCTCGTTCGGAATCAGTTTGGCAAACTGGTCGACAAAGTTGTAGCCCAGATTCAACACCCGCCCAACGTCACGGATCACAGCCTTTGCGGCCATGGTGCCAAAGGTCACAATTTGCGACACCGCATGAGCGCCATATTTCTTCTTGACGTAGTCAATTACCCGGTCACGGCCTTCCTGGCAGAAATCAATATCGAAATCGGGCATCGATACGCGTTCCGGATTGAGGAATCGCTCAAACAGAAGCTCGTAGCGCAAGGGATCCAGATCGGTGATGCCAAGACTGTAGGACGCAAGCGACCCGGCACCGGAGCCACGCCCGGGACCTACCGGTACACCGTTTTTCTTGGCCCAGTTAATGAAGTCGGCCACAATCAAAAAGTAGCCGGGAAATCCCATCTGGGCAATCGTCTTGATCTCGAAATCGAGACGTTTGGCATATATCGGGCGCTGCGCCTCACGCACAAGCTCATCCGGATAGAGCAGTTGCAGCCGCTTGCTCAACCCTGCGTGCGACTCGCTGGCGAGGAACTCCTCGAGGGAGACGCCGTCGGGCGTCGGAAAGTCAGGCAGACGGCTCTTGCCTAATTCAACACTCAAATTGCAGCGACGGCCAATCTCTACCGAATTCTCTATCGCTTCGGGCAGATCGGCGAACAAGGTCAGCATTTCCGCCTGGGTTTTGAAGTACTGCTGGTCGCTGAAAGCACGCGGCCGCCGCGTATCACCCAGCACATACCCCTCGGAAATGCACACGCGGGCTTCATGCGCCCGATAGTCATCAGCGGCAAGAAACTGTACGGGATGCGTCGCCACCAGCGGCAGACCAAGATGTGAGGCGAGGTTGACACTGGCCGCGACAAGTGACTCCTCACCGGCCGTTGCACGATCGCCACCACCGGACGGACGTTGCACTTCGATGTAATAGGCATCCGGAAACACGGCTGCCCACTCTCGTGCGCGTCGCTCGGCCATACTTTCCTTACCTGCGAGCAACAACTGTCCAACGTCGCCAAATGCAGCGCCAGACAATGCAATCAAACCACGATTGTCGCCGGTTGCAAAATCTGTCCGCGATATTTCCGGCCGCCCCTGACGACTCTGCGTCAAATAGGCCCGTGACAGCAACTGGCACAGCCGCAAATAGCCAGCACGGTCGCGGCACAGCAGCAGCAGGCGCGAAGGACCGTCACGTGCTTCAGCAGAAGGAACTGCCGTCTCGCCATCGCCGACCCATACATCGCAGCCCACAATGGGCTTGAGCCCTTTGTTACGGGCAGCAGAATAAAACTTGATCATGCCGAACAGATTGGCAAGATCAGTCAGGGCAAGCGCCACCTGGCCATCGGCGCAGGCATGCGCGACCGCCTCGTCAATCCGGGTCAGTCCATCGGTGATCGAATATTCACTATGCAGCCGAAGATGGACAAATGACGGGGATGACATGGCAAAATAATTTTACTCTGGCCCAGCAGCGGCACAACCCGATAGTCCGCGAGTTTCGTCCGGCTCACGCCTCAAGCGTGATTGGTGCTATGCCAGCCGGCGTGCTGTGACAAGAAAGAAAATAGGCTGGCATCGGCGATTGCAGATTCGGCAAGCTGCGGGATGGCCTGAAAAACGTGCGGCATGCCGTCGAAGACATCAAGCTGAACCCGGACCCCGGCGGCATGAGCCTTGGCAGCAGCACGGGTCGAATCATCGAGCAACATCTCACTACCGCCAACCTGAAACAACAAGGGCGGCAAGCCCGTAAAATCGCCAATCAAGGGCGACACATGCGGACTCAAATACAGATCCGGTTCCGTCAGGTACAGCTCACCCAGCCATCGCAGCATCGGCAAGGTAAATAAGGGATCGGCCGCTTCATTAACGACGGCGCTGCGCCCGCTGGCGGAGAAATCGACCGCTGGCGAAAGCGCAACCGCAGCGCTTGGCAGCGGAAGCTCAGCATCGCGTGCGCGCAACAAAGTTACCAGACTGAGATTGCCGCCCGCGGAATCTCCTGCAATAACGATCTGACTTGCGTTGCCACAATGATCCAGCAACCAGCGATAGACCGCCAGACAATCATCGGTGCCGGCGGGAAAAGGATGTTCGGGTGCCAGACGATAACGTGGCATCAGCGCCCGTGCGCCCAGCGCACGACACCATCGTGCAACCATGGCCGTCTGTAGCTTGGGCAAGCGCAAGGTAAACGCGCCGCCGTGAAAATAGAGGAAGATCCGGTCCGGACGACTCTGCGGTACATCCAACCACTCGACAGGCACGTGGTCGCACATCTGGCGTGTGACGGTCACGTCGGTATCGGTGCGGCCCAAGCGCGCATCCATCGCGGCAGCGCCCCGCCTGACTGTGTCAATGTTCAGATTGCCCGGTTGCAGTCGTTTGAAGGTCAAACGCATCAGGCTATCAACGAGGGCATGAAATGCTTGATTTCCCTGGCGCTCAAACAGGCGGAAATAGGGCGGCTGGACGCTCACCGGAGCAAATGAATCCCCCATCAGTAAATTTCCGTCTGCACCAATGAAGTAAATAAGGTAAACGAAGTAAACCGACTCATCGGGCGGTCGCGGTCGATGCCCGTTTCAGCCTACTCGCAACAGGCTTCGCAGGTTTTACGCTCGTCACACGCTTGACTGATGACGGCTTGGCAACGGCCGCTTTTGCCTTGGGCGAAACCTTTGCGGCTGTTTTTGGAATGGCCGCGCGCACATGCAACTTGTTCTTGCCGCCGAGTGCCACCGCAGCGTTCACCATTTCATCAAAACTCTGATTGAGGCAGTCGGCAAAGAAACCCGGGTCCGGCATCATTTCACGGCAACTGACAAAACAAACCCACAGCGTGCCGTTGTAGCTGAATCCGGTGATATTCAGTCCCACTTCATCTGCGATCGCCGAGATCGGAATGAACAACACCAATTGCGCACCGGCCATAAACAGGGGCATGTTCGGCCCACGAACATTCGACACCGTGATATTGGCATTGCCGGCGACGCCCTTTTTCAGAAGGAACTCGCCGATCCGTGCCGGCAAAACCTGGATCAACTGGCCGGGCAGTTCCTTGCCGATCGCCTCCGTCGTCGCCTTCACTTTTCCGCTGCCACGGCGCACAGCCAGCAAGCGCTCAATCGGATCCACGACATCGCTGCGCAGCGGCATCACGGTCATGCCGATCTGATTGCCAACATCCCCGCCCTTGTGCTCACCGCGCGTGCTCACCGGCACCATCGCATTGATGCTCTTGTCAGGAAGCTCGCCCTTGGCATCGAGATACAGCCGAACTGCACCGCCAGCTGCCGCCAAAAAAATATCGTTGATCGTGACCTTCTCAACGTTCTGCCGGATTTTGCTGCAATCCGCCAACGGAAAGCCGACCGCATCAATGACGCGGTGCGCGGAGATTGCCTTGTCAAACCTGGTAATCGGCTTCCCGGCAGGGCCATCCGAGCTGCCTTCACGCTTGGCGCGCTTGCCTCGATTGGCCAGTAATTCCTTGCCAATTTCCAATGCCCGTCCGCTGGCAATCAGCTCGCGACCGATTTCGGTTGCACGACTACCCAATGCGAACACCAGCTTTGATCCATCGTAAGCTTGGCGCGCCCGATTGCCGGCGGCGCGCGCAAATAACTCAGCCGCATTGGGTTCGCGCTCGGCCACAACGGTTCCAGACCCCTCCAACTCATCCGGCGTTGGCTCGGGGCTCAGCGAATGC
>CAZAGR010000139.1:0-7111 GCA_964484585.1 uncultured Propionivibrio sp.
AGCGGCACTGCGTGCAGCGCCATCCCGCTATCGCCGACTTTTTGTGACCAGCACGATCGATACCCAGCACGGCACGCTGCAGCCTGCCCCGAGCGTGGTCTTAAGTCCGACCAGGCAAGCGGACCCATCGGTCGGTGGAAATTATCGAAAGCGGCTGGCATAAGTCTCATAGCCCTTTGCTATTTTCTTCTTAGCAATAATTAATTGGATTAATTAGTGCGTCGCAATTACGATAAGCTCACTCGGTGCCCTGCGGACCGACCACTCATTCGCCCACAACTAAAAGGAAAAATTATGTCCAACGATGCAAAGTGCCCTTTCTCAGGCGGAGCTGGCAGTCACGTGGTGTCCGGCGCGCCAACGAACGCAGGCTGGTGGCCTAACCAACTGAACCTGAAAATGCTGCATCAGCAATCCTCCAAATCCAGTCCAATGGGAGAGGCGTTCAATTACGCTGACGAGTTCAAGACTCTTGATCTCGATGCCGTGGTGAAGGATCTCACCGCATTGATGACGGACTCGAAGGATTGGTGGCCTGCGGACTACGGCCACTACGGCCCGTTCTTTGTTCGCATGACCTGGCATGCGGCCGGAACTTACCGTATCGCTGATGGTCGCGGCGGTGCCGGCACCGGAGCGCAGCGCTTCGCGCCGCTCAACAGTTGGCCGGACAACGGCAACCTCGACAAGGCGCGCCGACTTCTTTGGCCGATTAAGCAGAAGTACGGCCGCAAGCTTTCCTGGGCCGACCTCTTGGTGCTGACCGGAAACGTCGCGATGGAGTCGATGGGTTTCAAGACCTTCGGTTTTGGCGGCGGCCGCCCGGACATTTGGGAGCCCGAAGGCGAGATCTACTGGGGTCCGGAAACCGAGTGGCTGGGTGACGAGCGCTACAGTGGCGACCGTGAACTCGCCAATCCGCTGGGCGCCGTTCAGATGGGCTTGATCTATGTGAACCCCCAAGGCCCGAACGGCAATCCGGACCCAGTCGCTTCGGGCCGCGATGTGCGCGAGACCTTTACGCGTATGGCGATGAACGATGAAGAGACGGTGGCGCTGGTGGCCGGCGGCCACACCTTTGGCAAGGCGCACGGCGCCGGCCCCGAAGCCAACCTCGGCCGCGAACCAGAAGGTGCGGGCATCGAGGAACAAGGTCTCGGCTGGAAAAATAGCTTTGGCTCCGGCAAGGGCGTGCATGCGATCACTAGCGGCATCGAAGGTGCCTGGAAACCGAACCCGACAAAATGGGACATGGGCTACTTCGACA
The DNA here is from genome assembly GCA_964484585.1 of uncultured Propionivibrio sp. Lineage (GTDB taxonomy): Bacteria > Pseudomonadota > Gammaproteobacteria > Burkholderiales > Rhodocyclaceae > JADKHX01. Next base: position 1,268 of record CAZAGR010000139.1, read on the forward strand.
CGCTTTTCGGTTACGAATGGGAACTGGCGAAAAGCCCGGCCGGCGCTTGGCAGTGGCATGCCAAAGACGTACGCGAAGAGCACATGATCGCGGACGCCCACGACCCGGCGAAAAAGCACCGACCGATGATGACGACCGCGGATCTGTCGCTCCGTTTCGACCCCGCCTACGAGAAGATCGCGCGCCGCTACCACAAGAATCCTCAGGAATTTGCCGACGCTTACGCCCGCGCCTGGTTCAAACTGACGCACCGCGACATGGGTCCGCGTGCCCGCTACCTCGGCAAGCTCATCCCCAAGGAAGTGCTGATTTGGCAGGATCCAGTGCCCGCCGTCGACCACCCGCTGATTGACGAGCAAGATATTGCCGCACTGAAGGCCAAGATTCTGGCGTCGGGTTTATCGATCTCGCAGCTGGTTGCAACGGCCTGGGCATCGGCTGCGAGCTTCCGCGGCAGCGACAAGCGCGGCGGTGCCAACGGGGCACGCATTCGTCTCGCACCGCAAAAAGATTGGGAAGCCAACCAGCCGGCAGAACTGGCCCAGATCCTGCCAAAACTCGACGCCATCCAGACGGCGTTCAACGGCGCACAGTCCGGCGGCAAAAAGGTCTCGCTGGCCGATCTGATCGTGCTGGGAGGCTGCGCGGCTGTCGAAGCGGCGGCAAAAAAGGCTGGCATCGAGGTCACGGTGCCCTTCGCACCGGGCCGCACGGACGCGTCGCAGGCGCAAACCGATGCGGCTTCGTTCGCCGCGCTGCAGCCGGCAGCCGACGGCTTCCGCAATTACGCTCGCAAGGGACTCGAGGCATCCGCGGCCAATTTACTGGTGGACAAGGCGCAACTGCTGAACCTGACGGCACCCGAAATGACGGTGCTGATCGGTGGCCTGCGCGCCCTGAATGCGAACGTCGGCCGCGCCGCTCATGGTGTCTTCACCGAGCGCCCCGAAACCCTGAGCAACGACTTCTTCGTGAACCTGCTCGACATGAACACGCAATGGAAGAAGTCCGCTACCTCCGAAGGCGTGTTGGAGGGCTACGATCGGGCTACAGGCAAGCTCAAGTGGACGGGCAGCTTGGTCGATCTCGTCTTCGGTTCGAACGCGCAGCTACGTGCCCTTGCCGAAGTCTATGCGGCCAGCGACTCTCAGCAGGTGTTCGTGCATGACTTCGTGGCCGCTTGGAACAAGGTCATGAACCTAGATCGCTTCGACCTTGCCTGATCTAAAGCTGAGTCTCGCGGGGCGGAATTTTGAAGTCGAGCGCTATTCCGCCCGCGGCGGCCTGCCGGAAGGAAGAAGGAGAGGAAGAAGAACAGAAATAAGTGAACAGCTTGGGGAATCACGCGCCCGAGAGCGCGTCGCGCAAAACCTTCACGGGCATGGCACCCTAAGCCTTGCCGTCTATTGACTTAACAGCGCCATGCAGCGCACGCTCGAACACTGGGGTATCGTTTTTGACAAGTCTGACGGTATGATTTTTCAGGCGCAATGCCAAGGCCTCCGGCGTGATAGAAATGGCATAGTCGGCGGCATGGTTGCTAAACAAAAGAAGGGAGCGACTGGGGTTGATCCAGGTAAGGCGCTCACGGAGACTCTGCCCAACAGTAATGAAGTCTACCCAGTCTCCACGCACCAGTTGCCTGACCCGACGCAGGTTGCTGCGATCGGGCGTACTTTCTTCGCCACGGTCATCGACATTTGACAGTGAAATGTCCTGAACGCGAGCACCGCCTTTGATCACATGGCTAACCTGTAAAGTTGGACCGGGACCGCTGACCGGCGTCTTTGCACGCATCTTTGTGCCGGCATTTTTTTCAGTACGGTCGTCGCCGCGCAATGCTGCCAAACACAAGTCGACCAGCGCATCCATAAACGCACGCCGCTCCTCGGCCGAGATGCCAATTTCATTCAGACCCGCGTTCAGGCCTTTCAGAAGTGCGGGAAGCATGGCCGTCTGGCGACGTCGGTCCTCGGTCTCTTTTTTGGGCGCGACACACCAGATCAGGTCCGATGTAATTTGCAAAGTTTCACTGCATGGAGCGCCGCCGGACTCGGAAAGGTAAATACGGCTCTGCAGCACGTCACGCCAGTAACTCAGCAAAAATTGCTCTATCGCCTTTGGTACCTTAGGTAGGTCGGGGGTCAAGAATTGCGCCAACGCCTGATCGGCAGCCTGCTGCGCGCGTGCTTGCCCCTCGCGCTGGGTGCGAATTTCTTCCTCACGCGCACGAACCGCCTCGCCAAGAACACGACTGGCTTCGGCTTCAATGACATCGCGCTCGGCGATGAACTCGCTCAGTTCGGCGATCGCCGTATCAAAAACGCCAATATCGCCGTCGTAGGTTTTTTGGATCCGCTCGACGAGTTCGGACAGCTTGAGGTAAAACGGGTCGCTAGCGTTGACGAATTTGCCCCAGCGAATCGCGATTCCGGAAATGCTGCCCAAAAACCGCCGCGCCGGATGACTGCGATCAGCGAAAAACTGCTGATTGAGCATGGCTACCTTGAGCACGGGCATCTGCAGACGGCCGACCAGAAGCTTGATGCCTTCCGATATTCCATCGTCGCTGAAAATCAGATCGAACAATGCCGAGACAATGTCCAGCGCAACAGCCTCACCTGGAAGCACATGGCGGGCGGCTTCGCTATCACGCGCCAGGCGAACGACGTTGGTGAGTCCACCGGCAGATGCCTCTGCCGGAGCTTTCTGGAATGTGTTCAGCGAATTGAGAAAGTCGCGACTGCCGGCACCGCCTTTCGCTGCTGCACCTCCTCCGCCCGTTGGCGTTCGTGCTTTTGCCAGCCGATCAAGCGTACTTATAATCTGGGCAGCTTCCGCCGACGCAGCACCGGCGCTTGGCGGTGCCGCGTCACGGTAGCTGCGCTTCAGATGGGGCAGGATGTCGGCATCGATCAGCGTTTCATTGATGGCGCGATAAAGTTGCGGTAATTCCGCTGCCAGATGGCCACCAATCAGCTGCAGCAAAAGGGCGCGCAGACTCGTTTCCGGGAATACAGAAGCGCAGGCAGTTTCAAGACAGGTGCATACTGACGCAACGCGAAACGTACTATCGCCTTGGGTCAAGACGTTACGAAGAACCAGATAGGTGACACGCCGCTCCAGGGCATTGGTTTCTTCGGTACAGGCGACACTAACGCGGTCAACGACCTCGCGCACAGCAATCTGAACGGTCAGCTCGTCATCGCTGAGAATCTGCAAGCTCGCCAGATTCTGGGCCTCCGAGCGAGGTCGGTCAGTTGACTTTGCCGGTCCCGCCCGCTGCGCCAGCTTGTCACGGAACACCGGCATCAACTTGCTCCAATCCTTCGTCAGCGCGTTCAGCAAGCGCAGACAATCGTTGCGTCTGGCTATATCTCGGCTGCCCTTTGCAAGCGCGCGCGTCTCCTCAACCAGTGTCGGGCCCAGTTCCTCGATCAACTCGCAAAGTTCATTTTCCAGAAGTTTGCGACACCCGCTAACGAGCTCTCGGAAAGTGGTCAGATTAGCATCAGTCATTTGAGGCTTGCCGGCTATTATTTTTGGTGATCACTTGATTATCGCATTGACGGTAATGAGCAGCAGTGGGTGACCGTGCGGCGACACCAATTCCGGCTAAATTGCGCCGATTGAACGCGCACGGACGGCGACGTTGACGCGCGGTATAGTGCTTGTGACTCAATAGAAATAGAGACAATGCTCATCACTAACCACCTAACGATGGCAATCACAGCTGCAGCGCTTACCGGATGTGTAACGCTCTCGCCTGCGGTCAACAGCGACCGACTGAGGCAGCAGGTGGCCGAGACTGAACGCGCCTTTGCCAAAACAATGGCTGATCGCGACCATGCCGCGTTCACGTCATTCCTCGCGGAAGACACCGTTTTTTTCTCCGGCCCGAACGCAATGCGCGGGAAACAGGCGGTAGCGACCGCGTGGCAGCGGTTCTACTCCGGCCCGCAGGCCCCGTTCTCATGGGCGCCGGAGACCGTGGAAATTACCTCCGGGGGCGCGCTGGCACTCAGCACGGGACCGGTCAAGGACCCTCAAGGAAAGACATTCGCGACCTTCACCTCGATCTGGAGAATGGATCCGGATGGTGCCTGGCGCATCGTTTTCGATAAGGGTAACGACGTTTGTAACTGTGCCAAAGAATGATTGCCGCGGGAGCCCGTTCTCGCCGTGCCGCCATCGCCGACTTTTCTGCCCGCTTGATCAAGCCAAATAACGCTGTTCAAGATGCCGGCGCAAGTGCGCCGGATTCACAGTTTCGCCGCTCGCTCGTGTCACTAGTTCCGGCGTTTCCCAGCGACTGGCCTGCGACCATATATTGGCGTTGAGCCATTGGAAAACCGGCGCCAGTTCGCCTGCGGCAATTCGCTGGTCAATATCGGGCTGACCACGCCGCAGCGTTGCAAACCACTGGGCCGCATACATCGCACCTAGCGTGTAGCTGGGGAAGTAACCAAACATTCCCTCCGTCCAGTGCACATCCTGCATGCAACCATTCTTGAAATTGCCACGCGTATCAATGCCGAGCAGGCTCTGCATTTTCTCGTCCCACAAGTCAGGAATATCTTCAGCTTCGATCTCGCCTTCGACCAACGCACGCTCGATCTCAAATCGCAAAATGATATGAGCCGGATACGTCACCTCATCGGCGTCGACCCGAATGAAGCCCGGCTTCACCCGGGTCAGCAGGCGATACAGGTTGTCCGGCTCAAAGGCAGGCTGCATGCCAAATTGGGCGCTTAATCTCGGTGTCAGCAGTCCGACAAAGCCGCGACTTCGCGCGAGTTGCATTTCAAACGACAGACTCTGGCTTTCATGGATGCCATAGGACCGCGCCACGCCGATCGGCTGGCCCAGCCATTCGCGCGGGAGATTCTGCTCAAACCGGGCGTGCCCGGTTTCATGGATGGTCCCCATCAGGCTTTGCACGAAATCATCGGCGCTGTAACGGGTGGTCAGTCGCACATCCTCCGGCACGCCGCCGCTGAAGGGATGCGTGCTTTCATCGAGGCGTCCGGCATTGAAGTCGAATTCCAGTAACTGCATGACCTCCAGGTTCATCGCACGTTGTGCGGCGACTGGAAACGGCCCTGCGAGCGGAATGACATTGTCTTTAGCCTGCCGCTCCCGCACGCGGGCAATCAACGCCGGTAGCCACTGCTTTATGTCCTGAAAGATTTTTTCGATGTCGGCCGATCGCATGCCCGGCTCGAAGCGATCCATCAGGGCATCGTAACGCGACAAGCCGCAGTGGTCGGAAAGCAGTTGCGCCTCGTCACGCGCGAGCTTAAGAACCGGACCGAAATTTTCCAGGAAACCTTGCCAATCGTTGGCCTGCCGCTGACAGCGCCAGGCGTGCTCACATTTAGCACCCGCCAGGGTCTTCGCCTCGACCAGCGATTCGGGCAGGGCATTGGCGTTACGCCAGTCGCGGCGCATCTCGCGCAGATTGGCGCGCTCGATATCGTCCAGCGATTCCCCCTCCGCCGCGGCAAGCCAATGGGCCAATTTTTCATCGGTGCGCATGCGATGAATCAAGGCATTGAGCTCAGCCTCGGCTAGCGATCGCGCTTCATTTCCATGCGGCGGCATCATCGCATTGCGGTCCCATCCGACTATCGCCGCCAAGTGATTGAACCGGTGCAATCGCGCATAGACACGGCTAAGTTCGCTGTAAGCAGAGGAGTGCGTGGAGGCTACATTCATGTCAGCACCGGCTGGGGGAAACAACACCCCATTCTAGCTTTGCAACAGGAGCGATCACAGGGCAGCATCTGTTCGATGAATCATTGGATCACCGAATATGTCCGGGCACAAAAGTCAGCCTTGGAC
>CAZAGR010000140.1:0-7105 GCA_964484585.1 uncultured Propionivibrio sp.
CGGAAAGCGTGATGGGCGGCGAAGGCAACGGTACCAAGGTGTTGATGTCGGGGCTGGATTACGAGCGAGCTGTTCTTTCCGGCGGCCCGCTGGGCATCATGGCGGCCTGCATGGATGTGGTTCTGCCGTATATCCATGAACGCAAACAGTTTGGTCAAAGCATCGGCGAATTTCAACTTATGCAGGGGAAAATCGCCGATATGTATTCCACCTGGCAGGCGACCCGTGCGTATGTCTACGCAGTAGGTAAATCCTGCGATCGTGGCGATCATGCTCGCAGTTTTCGCAAAGACGCCGCCGGAGCGATTCTGTATTCGGCTGAAAAAGCCACCTGGATGGCCGGTGAAGCGATTCAGGCACTGGGCGGTAACGGCTATATCAATGACTACCCGGCAGGGCGACTCTGGCGCGACGCCAAGCTGTACGAAATCGGCGCCGGTACGTCTGAAATCCGTCGCATGCTGATCGGACGCGAACTGTTTTCCGAAACCATGTAAGGTCGCCTCCATGACAATAGAGTTTTACACGCTAGGTCCGGAAGACACGCCCGCCAATGCGGCGATGCGGCAGAACGTTGCCGGCCTGTTGCACAACTACGCGGCGGCCACCGGATTGAATCACTGTTTTGTCGGCTTCGACGCCGAAATTGCAGGTTTGCCCGGCGACTATGCGGCACCTGCAGGTCGATTTTTTTATGTTGAGGTGGACGGTGTCTCGGCCGGCTGCGTCGGCCTCCGCCCCCTCGCCGATGGCGCTTGTGAACTGAAGCGCTTGTTCGTTGAGCCGGAACAGCGGGGAAAGGGAATCGGACATCGATTGGCCTTGACCGCGATCCGCACTGCGCGTGATCTAGGGTATCGGCGCATGCTTCTCGACACCTTGCCGACGATGGGTATCGCCGTGAAAATTTATCGCGAACTTGGTTTCCGCGATACGCCGGCTTACAACCTGCACGTCGTTACCCCCGATGAGGGCAAGCAGTTTCTTGCCCTGGATCTGGAAGCCTGGTCGGAAGACAAGGTCAGTTCCGAAAATCTGTTTCGCCTGTTTGACTTCAATCGCGCCTGGTCGCACGAAATGCGCCAGGAGGATCCGGATTTTTTCAAGAAACTATCACACCTCCAGGCACCGGAATACCTATGGATTGGCTGTTCGGACTCGCGTGTTCCAGCCAACCAGATCGTCGGTTTGCTGCCGGGCGAAGTGTTCGTTCATCGCAACGTCGCCAACGTCGTGGTGCATACCGATCTCAACTGCTTGTCCGTGATCCAGTTTGCGATCGACGTACTCAAGGTCAAGCACATCATGGTGGTCGGCCATTACGGCTGCGGTGGCGTTCTTGCGGCACTGAATGGCGATCGTGTCGGGTTGGTAGATTTGTGGTTGCGTCATGTCCAGGATGTGAAGGTTAAACACAGCAAGAACATACTGGCGCTTCCCGCCGAAAACCGTCACGACCGGCTGTGTGAACTGAATGTCATCGAGCAGGTTATGAATGTCTGCCATTCCATGCTGGTCAAAGATGCCTGGAGTCGTGGACAGAGTCTGACCGTGCATGGCTGGATTTATGGCCTCAAGGATGGCTTGATGCGAGATCTTGGGCTTACGGTGAGCAATTCGGAAGATCTCAATGATCGTTACCGAGCCTCGCTCGCAGTACTCGACTCTGTTTAATCGATTACCTTTTCAGGATAAATATGATGTCTGATTCCATAGTCATTGTTGCCGCGGCGCGCACCCCGATGGGAGGATTTCAAGGTGATTTTTCTTCGCTGACCTGCGCGCAATTGGGCAGCGCCGTCATCAAGGCGGCTGTTACACGCTCCGGTTTGACGCCGGCACACATCGACGAAGTCATCATGGGCTGCGTATTGCCTGCCGGACAGGGTCAGGCACCGGCACGACAAGCAGCGCTCGGCGCCGGGTTGCCGCTGGCAACCGGATGTACGACGATCAACAAGATGTGCGGTTCGGGCATGCGGGCGGCGATGTTTGCTCATGACATGTTGCTGGCCGGAAGCGCGCAGATCATGGTCGCCGGTGGCATGGAGTCGATGACGAATTCGCCCTACCTGTTGGCCAAGGCCCGTGGGGGTATGCGCCTGGGACATAGCGAGGTCAAGGATTCGATGTTTCTCGATGGCCTTGAGGACGCGTATGACAAGGGACGCCTGATGGGCAGCTTCGCCGAAGAGTGCGCCGATCACTACAAGTTCAGTCGTGAGGCGCAGGATGCATTTGCCGTGGCCTCGACAACCCGGGCAAAAACGGCGGGAGTCGATGGCAGCTTCGATTGGGAAATTGCGCCGGTGACCGTGAGCAGTCGAAAGGGCGACACGATCATTGGACGTGACGAGCAACCTGGCAAGGCCAATCTGGACAAAATTGCCACCTTGAAGCCGGCCTTTCGCAAGGACGGTACGGTGACTGCGGCGAATTCCTCATCAATTTCCGACGGCGCGGCCGCCCTGGTGATGATGCGCCGCTCGACCGCGGACAGGCTGGGAATCGCACCGCTGGCTGCGCTGGTTGCCCATGCGACCCACGCGCACGAGCCGAATTTATTTACCACTGCGCCGGTTTTCGCAATTCGATCTTTGTTAACCAAGACCGGATGGCCCGCCGGCAGCGTTGATCTTTGGGAGATCAATGAAGCCTTCGCGGTCGTCACCATGGTGGCGATGCATGACCTTGACTTGCCGCATGAGAAGGTGAACATTCATGGTGGTGCCTGTGCCTTGGGTCATCCGATTGGTGCCTCGGGTGCGCGAATCCTGGTCACTCTGATCGGCGCACTGCGAAAAACCGGCGGGCGGCGCGGTGTCGCCAGTCTGTGCATTGGCGGCGGCGAGGCCACTGCGGTCGGCATCGAACTCTGTTGAATACGCCGCGCATGGACTACATCACGCTGCGCTATTCCACGTCGGGTCGCCTTGCGCGGATTACCCTGAATCGCCCCGAGCGACTCAACGCAATAGTGCCGGCCATGCCAGCCGAAATTCGTCACGCGGTCGCGTTGGCGAATGCCGACGATGCAGTGCATGTCATTGTTCTTGACGGCGCCGGCCGGGCATTTTGTTCCGGTTACGATCTGAAGGAATTCGCCGAAAACACGCGCGAAACAGCCTGCACGCAAGAGATGCCGTGGGACCCGATGATCGACTACCGGGCGATGAAGGGTTTTACCGATGACTACATGAGCCTGTGGCGCAGCTACAAGCCGACCATTGCCAAAGTGCATGGTTTCGCTGTTGCCGGTGGCAGTGATATCGCACTCTGCTGCGATTTTGTGGTGATGGCTGAAGATGCGCAGATCGGCTACATGCCAGCCCGCGTTTGGGGCTGTCCGACAACGGCAATGTGGGTTTATCGCCTGGGCGCTGAAAAGGCCAAGCGGATGCTGCTGACCGGTGACACCATCGACGGCAAAACCGCGCAAGCGTGGAATTTGGTTCTGAGCGCCGTGCCAGAGGCGCAACTGGAAGCGGAAGTGATGAAGCTTGCCGAACGTATGGCGGGTGTGCCGAAGAATCAGCTGATGATGCAGAAGATGCTGATCAATCAGGCCTACGACTCGATGGGCATGGCGCAGACACAGATGCTCGCCACGCTGTTCGACGGCATCACTCGTCACTCGCCGGGGGGACAGTGGTTCAAGCATTACGCTGAAGACAAGGGCTTTCACGAAGCGGTCCGATTGCGCGATTCCGGCGAGGCGATTCCCGGCAGTAAGCCGACGCCGGCAGTGTGAGGTTCAGCACGTGAAAATTTCTCCCGTCACCTATTGCAAGCTGCTTGCGGTGGCGCTGTTCTGGGGCGGCACCTGGGTGGCCGCGCGCATTGCTGTCGCGCAGGCGTCGCCGTTGGCGGTGGCGAGCTGGCGCTTCCTGCTGGCCGCAATGGTTTTGGGAGCATTGCTGCTCGCCAAGGAGGGCTGGCCACGTTGGGAAACTGCCGACTGGCTTGGTGTTTTTGCCCTCGGGGTTTCGGGAATTTTTTTGTACAACATTTGTTTTCTCTATGGCTTGCGCCACATCGAGGCCGGCCGCGGGGCACTGGTCGTTGCGCTGACGCCGGCGGCGATTGCGCTCGCTGACTGCATTTTTTTCGGCGCGGCGATGAACCTGCGCCGGGCCATCGGAATCATCATGGCGTTGATCGGCTGTCTGTTGGTCGTTACGCGCGGGCATTTGGAAAACCTTCTCGGCGGCGAGGGCGTCGGTTTCGGCGAAGTATTGATTCTTGGCTGCGTCGTTCTGTGGACCGCCTATACCTTCATCGGCCGTCGTGTCGGGCTGCGGCTGTCACCCCTTGCCGCAACTTTCGGTGGCGCCTCATTTGGCTGGCTCATGCTGACCGTGGCGGCCATTGCCGACGGGAGTCTGTTCAAACTCGACGGGCTGATGCTGGATGGCATTGCCAGCATTTTCTTTCTCGGAATTCTTGGTACGGCGGTAGCATTTACCTGGTATGCGGCGGCGGTCAGCGAGCTGGGTGCCACCCGTGCCGGAATGTTCATCAATCTGGTTCCTCTGTTTGCCGTCCTTTCGGGTGCCCTGATACTCAACGAACGTTTGGCCGCAGCAACGCTGGCTGGAGGCGGATTGGTTGTTCTCGGCGTCCTTACCCTTAACCTTCCAATCCGTGCGAGTGCGGCAACTCATGGAGTGCAAGCCACATGATTCTCAGTGACGAACAGGAACAAATCCGCGACACCTTGCGTGTTTTTGCCCGCGAGCAGCTGGCCCCCAATGCCGCGGCTTGGGACAAGAATCACACCTTTCCGCGCGAGGCTTTGCGCAAGCTCGGCGAACTGGGTGTCTGCGGCATCAGCGTCCCTGAGGAATGGGACGGCGCCGGGCTGGACTGTGTTTCGCTGGCGCTGGCCATGGAAGAAATCGCGGTCGGCGATGGCGCCACCTCGACCATCATCGGGGTGCAGAATTCAGTGGTCTGCGGGCCGATCAACGCCTTTGGCAGCATGGCGCAGAAGGAAACGTATCTCAAAAAACTTGCCCGCGGCGAGTGGCTGGGCTGCTTTTGTCTGACTGAACCGCATACCGGTTCGGATGCTTCCGCGATCCGCACCAAAGCAGTACGCGAAGGCGATGAGTGGGTGCTCAATGGCGTTAAACAGTTTATTACGACCGGCAAGAATGCCGACATCGCGATCGTCATTGCTGTCACGGATCCTGCCGCGGGGAAAAAGGGCATCTCGGCCTTCATCGTCCCGACCGGGTTTCCCAACTATGCGCCCGGGTTCATCGTCGCCAGAGTCGAAAACAAGCTCGGTCAGCATGCCTCGGACACGGCGCAAATTCTGTTTGAAAATTGCCGGATACCGGCGGCCAATCTGCTCGGGCGTGAGGGTGAGGGTTATCGTATCGCGCTGTCTAATCTTGAGGGAGGACGCATAGGCATCGCGGCGCAAGCGGTCGGCATGGCACGCGCCGCATTCGAGGCGGCGCTGCGTTATGCGCATGAGCGGGAGACTTTTGGCAAGGCGATTTTCGAACATCAGGCAGTGAATTTCCGTCTCGCTGACATGGCAACAAAAATTGAAGTGGCACGCCAGATGCTGCACCATGCCGCGTGTCTGAAGGATGCCGGTCGCCCCTGCCTTGTGGAAGCCTCGATGGCCAAACTGTTCGCTTCGGAAATGGCCGAACGCGTCTGCTCGGACGCCATTCAGATTCACGGCGGCTATGGCTATGTCAGCGACTTCCCGGTGGAACGGATTTACCGCGACGTGCGTGTCGCGCAGATTTATGAAGGTTCCTCCGATATCCAGCGCATGGTCATCGGACGATCATTGGGAGGTTTGTAATGTCGGTTATTAAATCGAATCTGAATACCCGCAGCGCAGAATACAAAGCCAATGCGGCCGCCATGGTGACGCTGGTTGCCGACTTACGCGAAAAGTCGGCGCTGGCGGCACGGGGTGGATCCGAGGATGCGCGAGCCAAGCATCTGGCGCGGGGCAAGCTGTTGCCGCGTGATCGTGTCAATGCGCTACTCGATCCGGGTGCGGCCTTTCTCGAGTTGTCTCCGCTGGCCGCGTGGGACATGTATGGCGGCGAAGTTCCTGCCGCTTCGGTGATTACTGGCATCGGTCGTGTCAGCGGGATTGAATGCATGATCGTCGCCAACGACGCGACAGTGAAGGGCGGCACGTATTACCCGCTGACCGTAAAAAAGCATTTGCGCGCGCAGGAGATCGCAGCGGAAAATCGTTTGCCCTGCGTTTATCTGGTGGATTCGGGAGGAGCTTTTCTGCCGGCACAGGACGACGTCTTTCCCGACCGCGAACATTTCGGCCGTATTTTCTTTAATCAGGCCAATATGTCGGCTGCAGGCATTCCGCAGATCGCCGTGGTGATGGGCTCGTGCACGGCGGGTGGTGCCTACGTGCCGGCGATGTCCGACGAGTCGATCATCGTGCGCAATCAAGGCACAATTTTTCTTGGCGGTCCGCCGCTGGTCAAGGCCGCCACCGGCGAAATCGTCACTGCCGAAGATCTGGGCGGCGGCGATGTGCATACCCGCATCTCCGGTGTCTGTGATCATCTGGCCGAGAACGATCACCATGCGCTGTCCATTGCCCGCCGAATTGTTGCCAATCTCAACTGGAACAAGCCGACCACGATCGAACTGGCTACACCGGAGGAACCACTTTACGATCCTGCTGAAGTTTATGGCGTGATTCCCGCTGATCCGCGCAAGCCCTACGATGTGCGTGAAGTTATTGCACGGATGGTCGATGGATCGCGGCTCGACGAATTCAAATCGCGTTATGGCGCCACGCTGGTCACCGGCTTTGCCCGCATTCATGGATACCCGATCGGGATTGTTGCCAACAACGGCATTTTGTTTTCCGAATCGGCACAGAAAGGCGCCCACTTCATCGAGCTCTGCGCCCAACGCGGCATCCCGCTTTTGTTCTTGCAGAACATCACCGGCTTCATGGTGGGCCGCAAGTACGAGAACGGCGGCATCGCCAAGGATGGCGCGAAGATGGTGACGGCTGTTGCCACTGCCAGAGTGCCAAAATTCACCGTGCTGATTGGCGGCAGTTTTGGTGCCGGCAACTATGGCATGTGCGGCC
>CAZAGR010000141.1:0-7093 GCA_964484585.1 uncultured Propionivibrio sp.
ATCCGTTCGATTCCGCAGATCATTCGTGAAGGCGCCTATGCGCTGGGCGCGACGAAATGGCAGACTGTTAAAGACCATATTCTGCCGTATTCGATGCCTGGCATCCTGACCGGCATTATCATCGGCATGTCACGGGCGATCGGCGAGACGGCCCCCATCATTACCATTGGCGCCCTGACGTTCATCGCTTTCCTGCCGCCGTCGCCGGTGACCGATGTCGCGCCCTATATCAACATGGACTGGCTGGCAGCGCCATTTACCGTCATGCCAATTCAGATTTTCAGCTGGACCTCGCGCCCCGAGGCGGCCTTTCAGGAAAACGCCGCAGCAGCTTCGGCGATTCTGGTCGCCATGACGCTGAGCATGAATGGTGTGGCGATCTGGCTGCGCTACCGCTTACGTAAAAATCTTAAATGGTGATGTGATGATTATTTCCAAAACAGCTGCTCAGCCGCATCCCGTCAAAGCCGATGTCCGAAACTTTAATTTTTACTACGGCCAGTTTCATGCTCTGAAGAACATCAACATGTCCTTGGGCGAAAAGCAGGTCACTGCCCTGATCGGCCCGTCAGGCTGTGGCAAGAGCACGCTGCTGCGCTCGTTCAACCGTATGCATGATCTCTATGCGGGCAATCGCTATGAAGGCGAGATCATTCTGCACCCCGATGACACCAACCTGTTCGACCCGAGGGTTGATCCGATTGAAGTGCGCATGCGCTTGTCGATGGTGTTTCAGAAACCGAATCCGTTTCCCAAGTCGATCTACGAAAACGTGGCCTATGGGCAGCGTGTGCGCGGCGTGAAGAAGCGTTCGGAGCTGGATAATATTGTCGAGGAGGCATTGGTCGGCGCCGCGTTGTGGAATGAGGTCAAGCACCGTCTCAATGATCAGGCGTTTGCCTTGTCCGGCGGTCAGCAGCAGCGCCTGTGCATCGCCCGGGCTCTGGCAACCGACCCAGAAATTCTGTTGTTTGATGAGCCAACCTCGGCACTTGACCCCATTGCCACCGGGGCCATCGAAGAGTTGATTGGTGAGTTGAAGAAAAAAGTAACCATTCTTATCGTTACCCACAACATGCAGCAGGCGGCGCGTGTCTCGGATTACACCGCATACATGTACCTGGGCGAGATGGTCGAGTTTGGTGGTACCGATGAAATTTTTATCAAGCCCAAGGACAAACGTACCGAAGACTATATTACCGGCCGTTTTGGCTGACTTTGATTAGGAGAGGCGACTCATGAACACGCATTTGTCCAGCCAGTTCGATTCCGAACTTGATTCGATACGCGGCCAACTTACCCGGATGGGCGGGCTGGTGGAGGAGCAGTTGGCTGCCGTTTTAAAGGCCTTATCAACCAAAGAGATGGAAATGCTCGAGCGCATCATTGCCAACGATAAGGCGATCGATGCCCTTGAAATATCAATCGATGATGCCTGCACACACATCATTGCGCGCCGGCAACCGACCGCCGTCGATCTGCGCGTGATTGTGGCCATTATCAAGGTCGTGAAAGATATTGAGCGCATCGGCGACGAGGCAAAGAAAATTGCCAAGATGGTACGCAAAATTTCTGAGCGCGGCGTTGTCGGCCCGCTTGCGCATGAAGTCGATTTGCGACGTATGGGCGATCAGGTTTTGCCAATGGTGCAAGAGGTATTCGATGACTTTGTGCGTATGGATGCGGTGGCGGCAGCGGCTCTGGTGCTGCGCGACCGGGAGGTCGACGTACTTTTTCGGGCAACCGTCCGGCAGTTGGTCACTTATATGATGGAAGATCCGCGCACCATCTCCACCTCGCTCGACCTGATATTCATTGCCAAATCAATCGAGCGCATTGGCGACCATGCCAAGAACATCGCCGAACACGTGATTTTCATCGCCGACGGCAAGGATGTCCGCCATGGTGGTCTGAGCGCGTCGGATGATTTAGAGGAAGGTGCGGAGCTGACGTGAGTCTGCGGCCACGGATTCTGGTGGTGGAGGACGAGCCGGCGATCCAGGAGATGCTCTGCTTTTCCTTGCGGCAAACCGGCTACGATCCAGTGTCGGCGCCGACGGCCGAAGCCGCACTGCGCGAAATTCAGTCAGTGTTGCCCGAACTGGTGCTGCTCGATCTCATGTTGCCCGGCATGTCGGGCATCGAACTGGCCCGCCGCTTGCGTTCGGATGCGCGAACTCGCGAACTGCCCATCATCATGGTGACGGCGCGTGGTGACGAGAACGACCGCGTGGGTGGGCTGGAAATTGGTGCCGATGATTACATCACCAAGCCTTTTTCACCAAAGGAATTGATCGCGCGCATACGTGCCGTCCTTCGCCGGCGAGCACCGCACCATGCCGACGAGGTGGTGGAAATTGGTCCCATCTGCGTCGATCCTGTCGCCTACACCGTCAGTGTCAATCAGGTTGTGGTCAATCTGGGGCCGACTGAATTTCGCTTGCTGCGCTTTTTGATGAACAGTCCAAATCGAGTTTTTTCCCGTGATCAACTACTCAATGCGCTGCGCGGTGACCATGCCTTTCTCGAAGATCGTACCGTCGATGTCTATATCCGGCGATTGCGTGCCGGTTTGGGCGCTGTCGGTGAGGCGATGATTGAGACTGTGCGCGGTGCCGGCTACAAACTCACTACACCGGTCAAATGACAGCATCGGCGCTTCTTTCCGGCGCGCTCGCTTTCTTGCTGGTCGGTGTTGTCTTTGCGTGGTTAGGCGAGGTAAAGCAGCGGCGCGCGCTCTTGCGTTGGCTTGAAAGCTCTGCTCCGAGTGAGCTTCCGGATGGCCAGGGGCGTTGGCGGGCGATTTTTGCAAGTCTGGAACGAGCTCAAAGGACGCAGCAGCGAGAGTCGGCCGATGTGCTGCGGCGACTCCAGCGCTATTTCACAGCGGCACAGGTGATGCCTGACGGCATTATTGTGCTCGATGATGCCGATCGGATTGAATGGCTAAATCAGGCCGCAACTGTGCACCTTGGCATTGACCTGGATCGTGATCGGGGAACATTGATTTCCCAATTGATCCGCAAGCCGGCGTTCTATGAATATCTTGCCGCGTTTCATGCCGGCGACGATATCCAAGCGGATGGCGTCCAGTTCGTTGTCGCGGATGATATGCGAACGCTTTCACTGCATCTGTTACGCTTCTCTGATCACGGAATCTTGCTTCTGTCGCGGGATATCAGTGCGATTGTCCGCACTGAGAAAATGCGTCGTGACTTTGTTGCCAATGTCTCGCATGAGTTGCGCACGCCGGCAACGGTTATCACCGGTTTTCTCGAACAGTTGAATGGAGATGATCCGCCTTCCGACGTGGATGCTAAACGCTTTCTGGCGATGATGGCCCAGCAGGCTGAGCGTATGCGCCGCCTGATTGAGGACTTGCTGACTTTGTCGAGACTCGAGAGCGACAATCGAGTAGTGCGCGAGGGAAGTGTCGATGTGGCGGCTATGATTGATGGGCTTGTTAGCGAGGCGCGCGCCTTGTCTGGTGGTCGCCATACAATCGAGCTTGGCGAGATCTCCGGTGAGTGCCTCAATGGCAATGTGGATGAGTTGCGCAGCGCCTTTGGCAACCTGCTATCCAACGCGGTACGCTATACCCCCGAACAGGGAACGATCACGATTGATTGGACAATTGCGAAAGGTGATCCGGTATTTTCCGTCCGCGATACGGGAATTGGCATTGCGGCAGAGCATCTTCCCCGGTTGACCGAGAGGTTTTACCGGGTTGACCGTGGCCGTTCTTCGGCGACTGGAGGAACCGGACTAGGTTTGGCCATCGTGAAACACGTACTTTCCCGTCACGAGGGAAAATTGCAGATCAAGTCGACTCCCGGAGGCGGCAGCACATTTATTGCCCATTTTCCTGTAGCGCGACTGGTGCAGCAGACTCCCCCAAACTGAGGGTTGTCGAGTCCCTACCGGTGCTACGGGTGCCACGGGCGTCGCTGTCGTTTTGTCGTGCAAGGCGTCAGTGAAGAGTTCGCCGCCACGCTGAGAAGTTCGGATCAACACGCGGATCAACGCGCGGATAAACCCGCCGCAATCTGACGGCCGTAATTGTGAGAAACTCCCAGTTCAGCTTTTAACTCAACTGGAGATGCCATGACCGATACTTCCCCCCTGCTGCTCGTTGTAGACGACAGCCGTACTTCGCGAATGCTGATCCGCGGTCTGGTCGGTGCGTTGCGACCAACATGGCGGATTATTGAGGCGGCGAGCGGTGATGAGTCGATTGTGGCTGTGACCGAAAATTTGCCGCACTTTGTCAGCATGGACGTCAATATGCCCGGTATGAGCGGGCTTGAAGCGGCTGGACGAATTCGCATCCGGCACCCGGAAATCAAGATTGTGCTGTGCACGGCCAACATTCAGGAAGGTACGCGTCAGGGCGCCGAAAAAGTCGGCGTCGATTTTGTGGCCAAGCCGATCACCGAGAAGTCGGTGACCGAGATGATCGCCCACTTCGAGCGAGAATCATGATTGAGCTGGACGATCTGCAGCGTGATGCCCTGAGCGAAATGTTCAATATTGGCGTCGGCAGAGCCGCTTCCAGCCTTAGTTTGATTGTGCATGACGAGGTTGAGTTGACCGCGCCGGGCATCATGTTCATGAATCCGTCGGAAGTCTCTGCGCAGGTCACCGGCGGTGATTCCCACCAGCTAAGTATGGTCAGTCAGAATTACAGCGGCCCCTTTGACGCCAAGGCGATGCTCCTGTTTCCGGAGGAGAATGCGCTGACCATCGTCGGTCTGATGATCGGCAGCAACATGTCGCCCGAAGAATTGTCTGACTTTGCCCAGGAAGCCATGTGCGAAGTTGGAAATATCATTCTTAATGCCTGTATCAGCGCGATGGCCGACCTGTTTGAGGTTGAATTCGAAGGCTCCTTGCCTGAACATCAACTCGGCGATGGCGATGCGCTCGACCTTGGCGGCGATGGCGGCAGCCACGTTGTTCTGGTTCTGCAAGTCGCCCTGAATGTGCGCAAGAGCGAGATCAAGGGCAACCTGTTGTTCCTGATGTCGGTAAGTTCGCTTAATGAATTGCTTAGCTGCCTGAATCGCTATCTGGTGAAGCAAGGCTTGGCATGACCACCGCCTTGCCGGCTGATTTGCTGGAACACATGCTTCTTGATGCGGTCGATCTGGGGATCGTTGTGTTGGATGGACAGAGGCAAATTCTTGCATGGAATCGCTGGATGAGTCGGCATGCCGATCTCGCGCGTGATCTGGTGATTGGCCGGCCGATCATGAGGGTATTCCCGCAGATGGCGGGTACGCGTCTGCAAGGGGCCGTTGATACAGCACTGTCGCATCGATTGGCAGCATTGTTGTCGCCCTCGATGCATCCGCCGGTGTTGCCCTTGTTCAAAACCGCAAAAGACAGGCAGGCTCAGATCGGCATGCAACAGCTGATCAACATTACGCCGCTAAAGCTGCCGTCTGTCGTGCCGGCGCATGATGCCTCAAGCAGTCAATCGCCTAGTCCTGCGTGCATGATCCAGATTCAGGATGTGACCGCGTCGGTTGTGCGCGAGCGAAAATTGCGTGAGCAGACCGAGCGTGTAAGTGCGATCAACCTCAAACTCAAGGAAAGTCAGGCGATTGCTGATGAAGCGGTCGAGGAACTTACCGCCATGGGCAAGTTTAACGAAGCGATTCTTTTGAATTCGCCTCTACCGATGGGTGTGTACACGGCAAGCGGCCAATGTGTTGAGGCCAACGCGGCCTATGCGAATGCGGTCGGGACGACGCGAGCGAACCTGCTCTCGCAGAATTTTCAATCGATTCCTGCATTTGCCGAAAATGGCCTGCTTGAAGATTGCTTGATGGCGTTGGCACTTAACCAGCCTCAGCAGCGTGAGTTCTACACTGTCACTTCTGCCGGAAAAGAGGTGTGGATGGCCGCAAGTATTGTTCCGACTCAGATTGAAAGGCAAAGGCATTTGCTGATTCAGTTTGCCGACCTGACAGCGAGCAAACTGGCTGAAATGGAGTCTCGCAACAAGCAAAGGCAGATACGCACCTTGGTTGACGGCTTGGACACGGTGATATCGCTGAGAGATCAGTTTGGAAAGTTTCTGTTGATCAATACCTGCTACGAAAGAACGCTCGGATTTCTTGAAAAGGACGTGCTAGGAAAAACGGTAAATGATATCTTCCCCGCGGACATCGCGAAGATGATAGCTGAGGAGGATCGTGAGGTTATTTCATCCAGAAGGCCGATAACTTATGAAAATATGTTTGTTCCGAACGCGGCCTCGCCACCTCGGTATTTCCTCAACACAAAGACTCCATTGATTGACGAGAACGGTGAGGTCTATGGCATCTGCGCCATTGCTGCTGATATCACCGAGCGCAAACGTTACGAACAGGAGTTAAGTCAGTTTGCATTCAACGATTCTCTGACGCAACTGCCAAACCGACGTCTCTTGCTCGATCGATTGAAGCAGGCACTGCTGACCAGCAAGCGGCAGAATAGTTATGGCGCATTACTGTTCCTGGATCTCAACAAGTTCAAGCAGCTGAACGATTCTCATGGCCATGAAGTCGGTGATCTTCTCCTCGTTGAGGTTGCCTGGCGTTTGCGCGCGGCGGTGCGTGACACCGATACGATAGCGCGACTGGGCGGCGATGAATTCGTGGTTTTACTTGAGGGGCTGGGCCCGGAGCTGGATGCCGCGCAAGAGTTTGCCACGGCTGTCAGTGAGAAAATCTTCCAGGTATTGTCGGCGGAATACGTTTTCGGTGAAATTCGCCATCATGGGTCAGCCAGCATAGGGATTACTCATTTTGTCGGCGACGAAGCTGACCCTGATCAGGTCATCAAGCGTGCAGATATGGACATGTACGAGGCAAAGCGAATTCGCCGAGATCGTGACTGATTAAGGCACGTCTGCCGGCATACTAAGTTGATGCTGTCGAAATGAACGCCAGAGCGCAAGATCGTAGATGATCTTCAGGCAGCCGCAGGCGACCAGCGGCGTAGCGAGAAAACCGGCGGCGAAGAATGCGCCACCCAGCGAGGGACTTAGTGCCGCGGCAAGGCTGCGCGGCGTGGCGGTGAAGCTTGCCGCCGCGGCGCGCTCGGG
>CAZAGR010000142.1:0-7088 GCA_964484585.1 uncultured Propionivibrio sp.
GTAAGAGGAGTGATCGTAGGGTTGCCGACATCCGAGCGCCGCGAGCCATTCAGTAACCCCGCCCCGGGGCGGGGACAGGGGTGGGGAGCGTGAATGATGGTAGCTCGCCGCCGCGCGGCGGGCTATCGAACCAGCTTTGCAGGATAACCAGAGCAGCTTCGGCGTCAATCTGCTCCTTGCGTTCACGCCAGCCTGAGCGGTTTTGGCGCAAGTTGGCGTCGGCTTCCAGCGAACTGAAGCGTTCATCGACGGCAATCACCGGCAGCTTGAAGCGCCCTTCCAGTTGATGCTGGAATCGTTCGCAGCGTGCCGTCATCTCGTGCGCGGTCCCGTCGTCGTTGAGGGGTCGGCCCACAATCAGTTGCGTGGGCTGCCATTCGTCGATCAGTTTGGCGATGGTGGCGAAGCGTGCATCGTTGGCTTCGGTGACAATCGTGGTCAGGGCACGAGCCTGACGCGGACCATTTTCCGCGACCAACACGCCCACGGCCACGCCGATGCGTTTGATGCCAAAGTCGAACGCCAGAAGCGTTTCATCACGCATGTCCGGCCACTTCAGAGAGGTTGGCGAAATCGACGCCGAGCAATTGCATTGCAGCCGGCAGACGGAGCTCCGGTGCCAGCGAAAAAATGATGGACGGGTCAGCTTCCACGGTGAGCCAGGCGTTCTGCGACAGTTCCCACTCAAGTTGCCCCGCTGTCCAACCGGCGTAGCCCAGGCTGACCAGCACCTCGGTCGGCGTTGCCGAGCTGCCCATGGTTTGCAGGATATCGCGCGAACTGGTCAGGGCGATCTGATCATTGACCGTCAGGGAAGACTGCCATTCGCCCGCCGGACGGTGCAATACGAAACCGCGATCGGTTTGCACCGGGCCGCCAAAATACACGGGCAGATCGCCGAACAGCTCTTCCGGTGCGCCGTGTTCGAGTTCGATATCGACCCGCTCGAACAAGTTGGCCAGATTCATGTCCGTTGGCCGATTGACGATGATGCCGATTGCGCCTTCGGCGTTGTGTTCGCAAATATAGGTAAGTGTGCGCGAAAAGCTGGGGTCGGCCATGGCCGGCATGGCGATCAGGAAGTGGTTGGCTAGGCTGACTGTTTCCATGACGTGCACGCATTGTAATCGCTCACCGTCGCTTGAGATCTGTCGCGGCGATTTAGAAACGGTAAGCTGTAACGCCAAACATCACCAACAACCTGGAGAAAATGCATGTCTGCCGCGCTCGTCTGGTTTCGCCGCGATTTGCGCTGTACCGACCACGTCGCGCTGCACCATGCCTTACGCAATCATGATCAGGTCTATTGCGTTTTTGTATTTGATCGCAGCATTCTTGGTCCATTGCCTCGGAAAGATCGTCGAGTTGAGTTCATTTTGCGCGCGCTCGAGGAACTCAGCGCCACTTTGCACCAACACGGTGGCGGGTTGATTGTTCGGCATGGGGACTCACGTGAGGTAATTCCGCAACTGGCGTCGGAGTTGAATGTTGCCGCCGTGTACCTCAATCGCGACTACGAACCGGCGGCCATCGTACGTGATGAGGAGGTTCGGCGCCGTCTCGCCGGCGCCGATTTTCTGACGTTCAAGGACCAGGTGATCTTCGAGCAGAACGAGATTCTTACCCAGAGCCGCACGCCGTTTTCTGTTTTTACCCCTTACAAGAACGCCTGGTTGCGGGCGCTGACAGCTGCCGATCTGGCCCCGCAGTCGATTGATCCTTATATCGGTTCCCTAGCCGCCGCGTCACCACAGGAACCCCTGCCAACGCTGACGCAGCTGGGCTTCAAGACCACAGATCTCGCCTCGCTGCGTGTTCCCACAGGAATGAATGGGGCGCAAAGCCTTTTTCGCGATTTCATAGAGCGCATTGACAACTATGCCGATGCGCGTAATTTCCCGGCGGTCAAAGGCCCCTCCTATCTCTCCGTTCATCTGCGTTTCGGCACTATTTCCATCCGTCAGCTTGCCGCCTATGCCCATTCGCAATCAAGTCGTGGCGCACAAACCTGGCTGTCGGAATTGATCTGGCGCGACTTTTACCACGCCATCCTTTGGCATCACCCGCGTGTCGAGTCGCAGTGTTTCAAACCGCAGTTCGATTCTCTGGAATGGGATGAATCTCCTGATCTCCTCACTGCGTGGCAGAACGGAAAAACCGGTTACCCGCTTGTCGATGCAGCCATGCGCCAGCTAGTGCAATCAGGTTATATGCACAACCGCCTGCGCATGGTCGCGGCCTCGTTTCTGACCAAAGACCTCGGTCTGAGTTGGCGTCTGGGCGAAGCCTGGTTTGCTGAAAAGTTGCTCGATTTTGATCTCGCCGCCAATAACGGCGGCTGGCAATGGGCTGCCTCCACCGGTTGCGACGCCCAGCCCTGGTTCCGCATCTTCAATCCTGTCACGCAGTCCGAGAAATTCGATGCAAAGGGTAAGTTCATTCGCCGATACGTGCCGGAATTGGCGAACGTGACCGATAAACACATCCACGCGCCTTGGCTAATGAGTGTCGACGAACAATCCCGCTGCGGCGTCCGTATCGGGCACGACTACCCGGCACCGGTTGTTGATCACGCCCGTGCCCGCGAGCGCACCTTGGCACGATTCAAGGCAATCCAGCAAACTCATCAGGAAATCGGGCGATAAAATACCCGTGTGTGCCCAATCCTGTGCAACTAGAACTCATTCATCCGAAAAGGAATCCATGAACTCAATTGGAAAAGCCATTTGCTTGATCACCTACCTACTCGCTGCTGCGAGTCTTGTGGTTGCATTTCCGCCGTCAATCGCAAGTACTCTGCAACTGGTAGCGGTTGTGTTGCTTGCGGCTCATGCAGTGGAAGCTGTAGTTTGCTTTCGTCACGTCAAGCTCTACAAAGGCCCGATTGCGGTCAGTCTGTTGCTGACTTTGCTCTTCGGCTTGCTCCATTGGAAACCTCTGGCTGCCGCTGAAGCGCGGAAGACGGCTACCTGAGCAGCTTTGGGCAATCGACCTATCAGTTGGCCACGCTAACTTCCTTGTTCAGCCAGCGACTGGTAACTTCAATTGTTTCGCCGCTCAACCCACCGGCAAGTGCATTTAATCTGAGCCAGCTAGTCACAAAATCGTATCGGGAGCGAAGCATGTCGATGCGCGCGGAAAGTTCTTGTTGTTGCGCATTTAGGACGTCGATGTTGTTACGTGTTCCCGCAAGCACTCCTTTCTCTGTTGATATGCGAGACTGTTCTGCAGAAAAGAGCGCTTGTTCTGCGGCATGGATCTTGGCTGCGCCGTGTGACACCGCATCCAGTTCTTTACTCACATTCACTGAAAGCGTGCGGCGAACCCCTTCTACTTGCTGTTGGTATTTTTCAAAGTTGAAGACGGCCTGTCGTGAAACCGAGCTGGTTTGCCCACCTGAAAACAGCGGAATATTTACTTGTATACCCAATTGGCGTGTTTCATAGGACTGCCCAATCGATGTGACGGTGTCACTTTGACTCTTACCTAGAGAAGCAACGAAATCGACAGTTGGCAAATGCTGCGCGCGTGCGCGGTAAATCTCCGACTGTGCTGCCTCGGCATTCCTCAAGGCGGCGAGCAACTGTGGGCTGTTCGATTGGGCACGCTGCAGCCACTCGGAGTCGGAGCCCAATGCTGCTTCGTTTAGTGGCAGACGTGCCGCCACCAACTTTTCCAAACTCGTAGCGATCACCGGTCGCGAAATCAGGGCGCTCAACGCCCGCTCTGCTTGCTTTACCTGATTGGCAGCGTCGATTTCGCGGGCGATTGTAATATCGACGCGAGCCCTTGCCTCGTCAATGTCGGTGCGGGTCCCGGCGCCCGCCTTGAGCGCCCGTTCGGCACGTGCCAGCTGGCCGATATAGGCTTGTTTTTGTGCCGCAACAAACTCAGTGTTTTCAAGCGCTAAAACGGCATCGAAATACGCGCCGGCAACCCTTAAAGCAAGGCTCTGCCGCTCGTTTTCAAGCGAGGCCTCAGCCGATTCGACTTGGGCGGTGGCGCCGAGGTATTGCGCTACGCGATCCATTCGCAGCAATGGTTGACGCAGAGTCAGCGTTTCATTTTTTGCCAGATAGTCGGTTTTGCTTACGCGGGGGCCGAGCAAAGACGTAACGGTGGATTCGGTATTCGAATTGAGACGTGACAGGCTGAAGCCCAAAGTAGGCATAAAGTTCCCCATCGCTTGCTCCACCAGTTCGCGACTTGCATCGGTGCCAGCGCGTGCGCCGAGATAGGTTGGGTCAGAGGTCAAGGCCAGGCGATAGGCGTCGATCAGACTAAGCGCATGGGAGGCCGGTGCACCGAGGCAACTTAATGCAATGCACAAAGCAGAAATTGCAGATTTCACGATCAGGCCTCCTTCAGTGATGTATGCAAGCGGTGCATGATTGGCGCGATCAAATAGGTGAAGAATGTTCTTTCGCCTGTCTTGATCACCACCGTGGCCGCCATGCCAGGCTGCAGGCGATTGTCACCAAGCGTTTTCAAACCTTCTGGCGTAACCGATACGCGAGCCAGGTAAAAGGTATTGACGCCGGCCGGACCTTGCTCGGTAAGAACATCTCCGGCGATCGAGGTGACCTGGCCTTCTATGATTTTCAGCTGTCGCTTTGACGCGAACGCATCGAAACTAAGATCAGCCAAAAGTCCAACACGAACGTGATCGATCAGGGCTGGTGGAATATGAACTTCCAGAACTAGCGACTCATCTTTTGGAACAATATCCATCAGACGCTGCCCTGGCGTCACGACGGCACCGACCATTTGTGTAAGCAAACCGATAACCTGTCCCTGAGTTGGAGCTTTAACGACTGTTCGCTCGAGATCCTCGGCAGCGGCTTGTAATCGCTGCTGGGCTAGCGCTTGATCGCGCGTAACATCTGCCAGCTGGGCTTCAACGTCGCGGCGAAACTGGTTGGTAAATTGAATAGCACGCAAACGTAATTCAGCGGCCTGGCTTCGGGCTCGCCTTGCCTGGCTGCTTAGTTCCATGGCTTGCCGTTCAAGCTCCAGTTTCTGATTACGCGGAGCGTAACCTTCCTTCACCAAATCGCTTATCCCAACCAGTTGCTCGGAAAGTAAGCGCAATTGACTTTCCGCCCCTTGCGCACTGATTTCTGCGGCAGCTGTACTTTCACGCAGCACTGAAAGATCCCCCTCCTGCGCAGTGTGTCGCGCTTGAAAAAGCTCGATCTGTGCAAGGCGGTGTTGTCGTGCGAGAGGATGCTGATCGTTTGCAAGATCTGAACCAAAAGTTATGGAGCGCGCGCCATTTTGCTCTGCGACCAGTCTTGCTCGCGCCGCCGTCAATGAATAATGTGCGTGCAACGCAGAGTCATAAGCGGCACGTGCCTGCGCATCCCGCATCTTGAGCAACACCTGGCCAGCGTCGACTGATTCACCTTCTCGCACCAAAACTTCGGCAACTATTCCACCAGTGAGATGCTGCACCGTTTTACCCTTGCTACTCAGTGCGACTTGGCCTGGCGCGGGTACGCCTTCGTCGATCGGTGCTGTACTTGCCCACAGCACAAAGCTGCCAAAGGCAATCGCCAGGATAATCAAGCCGGTGCGATTGGGACGCTCGGCATCTGTCTCAAGCGCGCTTTGATCATTTTTTGACGAATCAGCCAGCAGTAGTTCCGATTCCGGACCACGTAATCGGCGTAAGGCTTTGTCGAACATGTTTTTGCTCCTTGGTAGGGTTAGTTGCGGCAGGCGTCAGGGTCTGTGACTGCCTGCTCAAGTGTTGATGGTTGCTGGAACCGCTGTTGTGGAGTGGGGAGCGTTGTGCTGAGGTGCTGCCTTCGCGGCCGCTTCCTGTTGCGCTTTTGCCAGAGCCTGCAGCACGGCATCGCGCGGTCCGTATGCTTGAATGAGTCCATCTTGAAGCAGAAGAAGGCGGTCGACTACACCCAGAATGTTCATGCGATGAGTGATAAGGATCACTGTCTTGCCCATTGCCTTAAGTTCCTGCACCGCTTTTACCAGCGCAGCTTCACCAACATCGTCCAGGTTAGAGTTTGGTTCATCCAATACAATCATGGATGGATCGCCATACAACGCACGGGCCAGCCCTATTCGCTGTCGTTGACCGCCCGACAAAACGCCACCGCCAGTGCCGATTGGGGTGTCGTAACCGAGCGGAAAACGCAGAACCATTTCATGCACACCCGCGCGTGTCGCTGCCGCGATTACCTTCTCGGAGTCCACTTCGCCAAAGCGCGCAATATTCTCTGCGATTGTCCCGTCGAACAATTCGATGTCCTGTGGTAGATAGCCAAGATACGGACCGAGTTCCACCTTGTTCCATTGATAGACATCCGAGCCGTCAAGCCTTACTTTTCCGCCGTGAGGTGGCCAAATGCCTACCAGCATGCGAGCAAGCGTCGACTTGCCCGAGGCACTTGGCCCGATCACACCGACAATTTCTCCGGCAGCTACGCTGAAGCTCAGTCCTTTCAACACAGCAGCGGCAGCTCCGGGCGGCACCGCAACAAGACCTTCGACGCTGATCTCACCGCGCGGCGCTGGGAGTGACATCGATTCGCGACGGGCCGGAAACTGTTTGAGCAGTTCCCCTAGGCGCCCGTAGGAGCCCCGGACTGAAATCAGTGATTTCCAAGTGCCGATAAGCAGCTCGACCGGCGCCAAGGCGCGGCCCATCAATATAGACCCTGCAATCATGGCACCTGGCGTAATTTCCCCGCGTATTGCAAGGTAGGCGCCGAGACCGAGAATCAGGGACTGCATCGATAACCGCACAAACTTCGTGATGCCACCAATGATGCCGGCACGATCACTGGCAATTGCCTGCAATACAAGATGTTCGCGATGCCCCTTGCGCCAGCGGCGCTCAAGGCTGGGCAGCATTCCCATCGCTTCAATGACTTCAGCATTGGCCAAATGATTGTTGGCATAAGCGATTGAGCGTTGAGCAGCTGTATTCGATGCGGCCAATGGCTGCTTGGTTACAACTTCCATCATCCAGGTGAGAAAAACCAGAATCACCGCGCCAACAATTGAGAACCAGCCAAGCAGCGGGTGCAGGAAGAAGATTACTGCCAGGTAGATGGGGGCCCATG
>CAZAGR010000143.1:0-6930 GCA_964484585.1 uncultured Propionivibrio sp.
TTGCGCCGCTGCATGTGGGATTACGTCGGCATCGTGCGGACCAGCAAACGTCTTGAGCGCGCGATGCACCGAATCGATTTGCTGGAAAAGGAAATTGACGAGTATTACGCCAACTTTCGAGTCACCCATGATTTAATCGAACTACGCAATCTGGTGATGACCGCACATTTAATCGTGCGCAGCGCCCAACGGCGTCGCGAGAGTCGTGGCCTGCATTACAGTCGCGATTTCCCCGCAACCTTGCCGCGCGCTCTCGACACAGTCCTGACTCCCCAGCACTAAGCCCTCAGCCCACGTGGTAATACTTCGCCTGCCATTTCAGCCACAGGCGCAAACGCCGGTAATCGTCGGCGCCGGCAAACGAGTCCTTCAGTACTATCAGAAAATGACCAGCCACACCTTCACCAAAGTGCACGATCATCACCGATCCGAGCAACGTGGACTCGTCACAATGGCCGGCGGACGCCGTATCGCCAGCGCCGACTTTTTCGATTCTGCCGTTAAGAAAAAACCGGTAATCGGCCGGTAGTTCGTGGCGACGTGCGCGCACGTGTGAGACAGCCACCAACAGCCACAGAAAAATCTTTGCCGCCAGCGGCAGGTTGGCGAAAACGACACACGCAAAGGCAAAAAAATGCGCCAACCCAAGAACGGCTGACAACTGCCGCGAGGGGTAAAGTGGGAGTAGAAACGACGTGGCGTGCTGCATTGCGCAGGCAGAGCGAAACTAAATGCGGCGAAAAACCAGCGAACCGTTGGTTCCACCAAAGCCAAAGTTATTCTTCAGCGCGACATCAATTTTCATTGGTCGTGCGACGTTGGCACAGTAATCCAGATCGCATTCCGGATCCTGAGACAACAGATTGATGGTCGGCGGACTGACCTGATGATGGACGGCCAATACCGTGAATACCGACTCCAAGCCACCGGCTCCGCCAAGCAGATGGCCGGTCATCGATTTAGTGGAACTCACGACGAGTTTTTTAGCGACGTCAGCGCCAAAAGCCAGTTTGATCGCCTCAGTCTCATTCTTGTCGCCCAACGGGGTCGACGTTCCGTGCGCATTAACATAATCAACTTCGTCGGGATTGATACCCGCGTTGGTCATCGCGTTACGCATCGAGCGGCGCGGCCCATCGGTATCCGGTGCGGTCATGTGATAAGCATCGCCGCTCATGCCGAAACCGGCAAGCTCAGCATAGATACGCGCACCGCGACGTTTCGCATGCTCATATTCTTCTAACAGCAAAACACCAGCCCCCTCACCGAGGACAAATCCATCACGATCAACATCCCAAGGCCGGCTTGCGGTCGCCGGATCATCGTTTCGAGTCGATAGCGCCTTGGCGGTCGCAAATCCGCCGACCGCCAAGGGCGTCACCGTGGACTCGGCACCGCCGCAAACCATGACGTCTGCGTCTCCACATTCGATCAGGCGTGAGCTCAAGCCGATCGAGTGCAAACCCGTCGTGCAGGCGGTCACGACGGCAAGGTTGGGACCCTTGAGACCCAGAATGATCGACAGGGTTCCAGACACCATATTGACGATGGTACCTGGCACAAAAAACGGCGATATCTTGCGCGCACCACCGTTCAAAAAGTCATTGTGCGTGTCCTCGATCATCGGCAAGCCACCCATCCCCGAACCGATATTCACACCGACACGCTCGGCATTTTCGGGAGTGATAACCAGCCCTGAGTCGCGCAACGCCTGAATGCCCGCCGCCACACCATAGTGGATAAAGGTATCCAATCGTCGGGCCTCCTTGACTGACAGGTAGCTGGCGACATCAAATCCCTTGACCTCACCGGCAATTCGCGCCGAGAAAGTCGACGCGTCAAACCGTGTGATCGGCCCGATGCCGCTGCGACCGGCCGTCAGATTAGCCCACGCTTCATCGACAGTGTTACCGACCGGAGATATTGCTCCCAGTCCGGTAACAACAACGCGACGCCGTGACATGATCAGTTCTGACAACGATCAATGATGCGTGGAGAAAAATCCTTTATTTCTTTATTTTTTTACGTTCGCGGTGACGTAATCCACTGCTTGCTGGACGGTGGTGATTTTCTCGGCATCTTCATCCGGAATTTCACATTCAAACTCTTCTTCAAGAGCCATCACCAATTCAACGGTATCCAAAGAATCAGCCCCCAGATCATCCACAAACGATGACTCAATCTTGATGTCGGCTTCATTTACGCCCAACTGCTCGGCGACGATTTTGCGGACGCGTTGTTCGATATTATCCATGCTGTTATTCCTCCACTGGGGTTTTGGTTCAATTGCTCAAAAAGAAAGCTGACGCATTTTAACAAAGGTTACTACAGATAGACGCCCGACCAGCGATCATGCCATGTACATTCCACCATTCACGTTGAGCGTCTGTCCCGTAATGTACGCCGCCCGCGGCGAGGCAAGAAACGCCACTGTTGCTGCAATTTCCTCAACCTGACCCAAACGCGCTAATGGAATTTTCCCCAGCAGTGCGTCGCGCTGTGCATCGGGCAACGCCTTGGTCATGTCAGTATCAATGAACCCCGGCGCGACGCAATTCACCGTGATATTGCGGCTGCCCAGTTCCTGCGCCAGCGCCCGACTCATGCCGGCCACGCCCGCCTTGGCTGCTGCGTAGTTGGCTTGCCCTGGATTGCCCGCCTCGCCAACCACCGAGGTGATGTTGATAATGCGACCGCAACGCGCCTTCATCATTCCGCGCATCACCGCTTTCGACAGTTTGAATACTGCCTTCAGGTTGGTGTCGATAACCGAATCCCATTCATCGTCTTTCATACGCATCGCGAGATTGTCCCGCGTGATTCCGGCGTTATTGACCAAGATCGAGACAGCACCAAAGCGCTTTTCGATTTCAGCCATTAGCGCATCACAGCCGGCCGAATCCGTCACATTGACCGTTGCCCCCCAACCAGGAATTCCGGCACTATCCAAGCCTTGCTGAATGTCCTGAGCACCGGAATCCGTGGTCGCAGTGCCAACGACGGTGGCTCCATTCTGGCCCAGTTCAAGCGCGATTGCCCTGCCGATTCCACGCGATGCGCCTGTAACCAGCGCAACCTGTCCCTTCAGTACTGACATAAGTAACCCTCTCCCTACCGCTTCACTTAGAACTCACGTTGCTTTGATACTCTCAAGCGCCAAATCAAGACTGGCGCGATCATTCATTGGCATCCCCGTCAATCCATCCGCACCACGTTTCGCCAGGCCGGCCAACACCTTGCCAGGCCCGCATTCGAGCACGTGAGTTATACCGAGTGACTGCATGGCGAGCATCGTCTCAACCCATCTCACCGGAGATGCCGCCTGACGTACCAACGCGTCACGAATTGCATCGACATCTGCGAGGCAGGCGACATCCACATTATTGAGCACGGGGACGCGTGGCGCACTCATCGGCACCTCGCTCAATCGTTGCTTGAGCCGCTCGGCCGCCGGCAGCATCAAACTGCAATGGAATGGCGCTGATACGGGCAACATCAAAGCGCGCTTTGCACCACGCGCTTTGGCGAGTTCTGACGCACGCTCGACGGCGGCCTTGTGTCCTGCGATCACCGTCTGCTTGGGGTCGTTGAAATTTACGGCTTGGACCACTTGCCCCTGCGCGACCTCCAGGCACACCGCGACAACTGCTTCCGCCTCAAGCCCAAGGATCGCTGCCATTGCGCCTTCTCCCGCGGGCACGGCATCTTGCATTGCGGTTGCGCGAAGCTCCACGAGAGGCACAGCATCCTTGAGTGAAAGCACACCCGATGCGACCAGCGCCGCATATTCGCCCAAGCTATGTCCCGCCATTACCGTCGGCTCCGAACCACCCAACTCCTGCCAAAGGCGATAAACCGCAACCCCTGCTGTCAGCATTAACGGCTGGGTATTCACTGTTTGGCTCAATGCCTCAGCCGGGCCTTCAGCGGCGAGTTTCCACAAATCGCGTCCAAGCGACTCCGATGCCTCATCAAAAGTCGCTCGAATAATCGTCGACTCGCCATAAGCAGTCATCATTCCAAGCGATTGGGATCCCTGACCAGGGAATACAAGAGCAAATTTCATCGAGTCACCTTTATCTCAAAACCTGAGAACGGTTGCGCCCCACGTAAATCCGCCACCGACTCCGGCAATGACCAAATTTTGATCGCGTCGGATCTGACCCGACTTAACACTCTCGTCCAAGGCCAGCGGAATCGAGGCGGCAGAGGTATTGCCATGATGATCGACAGTGGATATGCACTTTTCTACGGGGACGCCGAGACGCTTGGTCACCATCTGAAGAATTCTTACGTTTGCCTGATGAGGAATGAGCCAGTCCACCTGTTCAACACTCATCTCGGCCACGTCCAACACTTCCATCGCGGCATCAGCGAGAACACGCACCGCCAGTTTAAAAACTGCCTGACCATCCATTCGCAAGAATGGATCGCCCATCGGCACGCCGTTGTAAATCTGGCCGGGAACCGAAAGTATGCCGTTGTTTGATCCATCGGCATGTAAAACGCTTGCCAGCAAACCAGGTTCAGTCGCCGCCTCGAGGACGATCGCCCCCGCACCATCTCCGAACAAGACACAGGTCTTTCGGTCAGTCCAGTCCAGCAAGCGTGAAAACACCTCCGCGCCGATGACCAATGCACACCGATGCGAGCCGGAACGAATGAACTTGTCTGCAATCACGAGCGCATACGAAAAACCACTGCACACGGCTTGCACGTCAAAGGCCGGTGATCCGTTGTTGATGCCGAGTTTGTTCTGCAGCAACGCTGCGGTGCTGGGAAATACAAAGTCGGGAGTCGAGGTGGCGACCACAATCAGATCGACATCATTAGCCTTTCGACCCGCAGCCACCAGAGCCCGCTGACTGGCCTCGAGGGCAAGATCACTGCTGGTGATGCCCGGTGGCGAAAAATGGCGCGAGCGGATGCCCGTTCGCTCGATGATCCACTGGTCGGACGACTCAAGGTTTCGCGCCTCGATCAACTCTTGGTTACTGATTTTTTCGCCCGGCAGAAAACTCCCGGTTCCAGTGATACGCGAATAGATCATGGCCGCGTCACAATCGCTCTCAGGTCAATCGCAAAGAGTCGGCGCTGGCGGCACGGCGCTCATGCTCGCTGCGATCTTTTCGGTCAAGCCATGACGTGCCGCCTCGGCCGCCCGCTCGAGGGCACAACGAAAGGAGAAAACGTCTGCCGATCCGTGACTTTTGACCACAATGCCACGCAGGCCAAGCAAGCTCGCTCCGTTGTAACGCCGGTGATCGAACCGCTTTTTGAAGCTCGACAACACCGGCATGGCGACAACAGCGGCCAGTTTGGTAAGCCAATTGCGACTAAATGATTCACGCAACGCCCCGCCAATCATCTGCGCCAGGCCTTCGGACGCCTTGAGCGTCACATTGCCAACAAATCCATCGCACACTACGACGGTCGTGGTGCCTTTGAAAATGTCGTTGCCTTCAACATTTCCATAAAAATTCAAGCCACTCGCACGCAACAATTCAGCGGCGCGCTTCACCACCTCATTACCCTTGATGTCCTCTTCACCGATATTCAGTAGGCCGACGCTGGGCTTGTCCTTGTGCTCCAAAACTGAAGCGAGCAAGGAACCCATAACGGCAAACTGGACCAGATGTTCGGGGGCGCAATCAACATTGGCTCCGAGGTCGAGCACGTATGTGCCACCGCTTTGCGAAGGCAGAATTGAGCAAATCGCCGGCCGGTCGATTCCGTCCAGAGTCTTCAAGACAAAGCGGGAGATCGCCATCAACGCCCCCGTATTGCCTGCTGAAATTGCCGCAGACGCGCGACCGGCCTTCACCAGATCGATGGCGACGCGCATCGAGGAATCTTTCTTGGACCTCAGTGCGCTGGCAACTGCTTCGTCCATTCCGACAACCTCGGTAGCCGCCTGAATTGACAAGCGCTCACCAAACTCGGCAGTGACACTTGCAAAAGCAGCCCGCAAGTCCTCATCTCGACCCACCAGTATGGCCGCGCAGTCAGTGTCGTGACGCAAGAACTCAACCACAGCAGGAACGGTAACCGATGGACCGTGGTCACCGCCCATGCAATCCACCGCCAAGGTGACTGTCATTCCGCTGTGGTTGTTATGAATTCAACCAGATACTCTGCGAGGGGCAGAGCATGACCAGAACAGGCTATTCGCCCTTGGTCTTAAGAACTTTTTTCCCGCGATAGACGCCCGTGGGCGAAATATGATGGCGCAGATGAACTTCACCTGTAGTTGGCTCAACCGCTAACGGAGGCGCCGTCAAAAAATCATGTGAACGATGCATTCCGCGCTTCGACGGAGATTTCTTGTTTTGTTGTACAGCCATTTCAACTACTCCTTGTTTTCAATGCTTCTTCAACTGCGCCAGCGCCGCAAAGGGCGATAGTGCTTTTCCATTTGTACCAACATCCGGCACCTGACAATTTTCGTGCATCGGCGAAACCGGCAAGGCCAGAATCACTTCATCCTCCACCAGATCTTTGATCGACAACGGTTCATCGGCGACCAGAACGTCAAACTTATCATTTTCGAGCTCATCGTCGGGTAGGTCAGTTCCTTTTGCAATCAACTGCAAATGTGCACCGACACGCAGCGGAAACTGCAGTCGCCCCAAACAACGCTGACAAGTCAGTACCAATGTCCCGCTAACCGCCATCATCAACCACGAAAATCCATCTGTATCGCGGCTTCCTTCAAGCTTTACGTCAAGCGCGCCACCCACTTCGAGCAAAACATCCGACAATCGCGCAAATTCCACCAGATCAATCGATTCTTGAAAAACGCGCCGATCGCGCGAAAACTCAAAAAGATCCAGCTTCTCTTTCATCAATGGCATCGGAAAGTACGGTAACGACATCGCCAGAGCCATAAAATACGAATGTTATCATTTTCAACCTACGGTTTCAATCGCT
>CAZAGR010000144.1:0-6899 GCA_964484585.1 uncultured Propionivibrio sp.
ACGTTGTCGCGCCCACTAGAGCGAGCCCTGCCGCATGCCATGGAACAGGCGGAAATGCTCGGTGGGCCCGGATGCGACAATCTGACCTTGCTGATGGTGCGCTGGGAATCCAGTCAGGGCACTCATAGCGATGAAATGACCGAACCGTTCAAACAGTCGCAGACCATTGTTGACAATCTGCATCCCGAACAGAATGACACCATGACACTTTCCGATGCCGAAATCAAAGTCGCCATCGAGCAAATCCGCAACTCTCTCAAAGCCAAGCATCCACCGGAACCTACCCAATGACTGAACTTTCGAACCGCGCGGCACGCCGCCAGGCAGACCAACTTCGCCCTCTCATCCTGACCCGCAACTTCACCTGCCACGCCGAAGGCAGCGTGTTGGTTGAATTTGGCAACACCAAAGTGTTGTGCACCGCCAGCGTCGAGGAGTCCGTACCCCCATTTCTGCGCGGCAAGGGCAGGGGGTGGGTCACTGCTGAATATGGCATGTTGCCGCGTTCGACCAATACTCGCACTGCGCGCGAAGCAGCCAAAGGCAAGCAGTCCGGGCGAACGCAGGAGATTCAGCGCCTGATCGGCCGCAGTCTGCGCGCGGTAACCGATCTTGCCGCCTTGGGTGAGCGACAGATCACCCTCGATTGCGACGTGCTGCAGGCCGACGGAGGCACCCGGTGCGCCGCGATTACGGGTGCCTGCGTGGCCTTGCATGACGCCCTGACCACGTTGGTAGTCAGCGGCAAGCTGGCGGCGAATCCGCTGCGCGAACTGGTCGCCGCGGTCTCGGTCGGTATTGTTGACGGTCGGCCCGTGCTTGACCTTGACTACGCGGAAGACTCTGCGTGCGACACCGACATGAACGTTGTCATGCTTGCCTCCGGCGGCATGGTCGAAGTCCAGGGCACCGCCGAAGGCGCACCGTTCTCTCGGGTCGAGCTGGATGCGTTACTGGCGCTGGCGACTCGCGGTATAGCTCAGATTGTAGAGGCACAAAAGTCGGCGTTGTTTAAGGCGCTGCTTGACAAGCCGGCCGGACAAGAACCAACTTCTTTGCCTTAACGGACCCAGCTGCCGCGACTGATCTTGTGAAACGCCTCGTTGTAGCATCGAACAATTCCGGTAAATTGCGTGAGCTGCAGGCGTTGCTGAGCCAGGTAAATTTTGATGTCGTGCCGCAGTCCGCGTTTGGCGTGCCCGAGGCCGATGAGCCGCACGGTACTTTCGTCGAAAATGCGCTCGCCAAGGCGCGTCACGCGGCACGGCTCACGGGCTTGCCCGCCCTGGCTGACGATTCGGGATTGTATGTGAGCGCATTGGGTGGAGCGCCGGGCGTAATTTCTGCGCGTTACGCTGGCGAGCCCAGATCGGACGAGCGCAACAATGCCAAGTTGATTGCCGCGCTTTCCGGTATCGGGGACCGCCGCGCGCACTATGTCGCGGTGCTGGTGATACTGCGTCACGCCGACGACCCGCAGCCTCTGATCGCCGAAGGCGAGTGGCACGGCGAGATCATCGACACGGCGCGCGGCGCGGGAGGCTTTGGTTACGATCCCTATTTTCTCCTGCCCGAATTTGGGCTGACCGCTGCCGAACTACCGGCGACTGAAAAGAACCGGCGGTCACATCGCGGCCTCGCGCTGGCGCAACTGCTTGCACGCCTGCAGAGCGAACTCAACTCACCACGATGACACGGCGCACCATACCGATTGTTCAGGTTGCCGTGTCCCACGAGGGGACTTCCTTCGGGGCGTCGCCATCACCGGCTTTTTCAAAACCGATAGCGGGTTCCGGTCTCGCCGCACCGCCGCCGCTATCGCTTTACGTGCATTGGCCGTGGTGCGTCAAGAAATGTCCCTACTGTGATTTCAACTCTCATGAGGCGAAAGGCGGAATTGACGAGGCAGCTTATCTCGCTGCGCTGATCGACGATCTTGAAATGGCATTGCCGTCGATCTGGGGTCGTCCGGTGATCAGCGTTTTCATCGGTGGTGGTACACCGAGCCTCATGTCGGGCAATACCGCCGAGGCACTGTTGTCGGCAATCCGGATGCGTCTGTCGCTGCAGCCCGACGCCGAGATTACGCTGGAAGCTAATCCGGGTACCGCCGAGGCTGCGAAATTTTCCGCGTTCCGTGATGCAGGAGTCAATCGACTTTCAGTGGGCATCCAGAGCTTCGCGGACGACAAGCTGAAGTCGCTGGGGCGTATACACGATGGTCGGGAAGCCCGCGGCGCAATCGACCTGGCGCTGCGCCACTTTGAACGCGTTAACATCGATTTGATGTACGCCTTGCCTCAGCAATCCCTGGCCGAAGCGCAAGCGGATATTGATACCGGCATCGCCACCGGGGTCAGTCATTTGTCAGCGTATCACCTAACACTGGAACCGAACACCGCCTTTCACCACCGACCGCCGCCACTGCCCGATGACGATTTGGCAGCCGACATGCAGGATATGGTGGAAGCCCGACTGGCGGCCGCCGGCTTCGAGCACTATGAAACTTCAGCGTTCGCGCGCGCTGGGGAGCGCTGTCGTCACAATCTGAATTACTGGACGTTTGGCGATTACCTTGGCATTGGTGCCGGCGCACATTCAAAGCTTTCCAATCACGAAAGGATCTGGCGTGAAGCGCGCCAGCGCCATCCGCGAACCTATGTTGAATCGATTCAATCAGGTGACGGGCGGAGCCTGTGTCAGGATGTCGCCGTGGATGATCTGCCCGCTGAGTTCATGATGAATGCCCTGCGGCTGAACGGCGGATTCATGCCAAGATTGTTCAAGGAGCGAACCGGCCTTCCATTGTCCGTCATCGAAAACCCGGCGCTGGCGGCACGGCAAGATGATCTGCTTACGGCGACGTCCGAGTTGATACGCCCGACGATGCAAGGCCGCCGGTATCTCAATCGCTTGATCGGACTATTTCTCTGAAGCGCGGGGCTACTTCCCTGCGGTTTTAGATGCCGAGTTGTCGCGCGGCCAGCTCCTTCATAATTTCTTCGGCGCCCCCGCCGATCATGGTTACTTTGACTTCGCGGTAAATCCGTTCACTAGCAGTGCCGCGCATGAAACCCATACCTCCCAGTATCTGAACGGCTTGGTCCGCGCAGAATTGCATTGTCTGCGTGGCGTGATTCTTCAGCATACATACCTCGGCAACCCATTGCGCATCCATCTGATTATTGTCGGCACGCACGGCCACGCTATTAAGCCAGGCACGGGTGGACTCGATTCGCATTCGCATATCCACTAATTTGTGTTTCACCACCTGGTGTTCCACCAACGCCTGACCAAACGTCTTTCGTCCTCGCGCCCAGTCGAGCGCCTCATCGTAACAACACTCGGCAAACCCCAGGGCCATGGCGGCCAAGGACATCCGCTCGCCATTGAAATTGCCCATGATCATCTTGAAGCCCTTGCCTTCGTCGCCTATCAGGTTTGCCGCTGGAACCCGGACGTTGTCAAAGTGCAATAGCGCGGTGTCCGAGCAAAGCCAGCCCATTTTCTTCAAGCGTGAACGGCTGATACCCGGTAAGTCGCCGGGTACGGCCAACATAGAAATTCCGCCCGGACCTTGATTCGTCGGATCGGTCCGCACGGCGAGTGAAATCCAGTCAAACCGCATGCCCGATGTGATGAACGTTTTTTCCCCATTAACCACATAGTGATCGCCTTCGCGCCGCGCTGTTGTGCGCAGATTGGCCACATCGGATCCACCACCGGGCTCACTGATGCCTAAGGCTGCGATTTTCTTGCCGCTGAGCACGTCGGGAATGATGCGTCGCTTCAAGTCATCACTGCCATGGCGCAGAACGGGCGGCAAGCCGATGGTGTGACTGAAGGCGCCGGCCAGAAAGCCGCCGCTGCCGGTATGGCGCGCTAGGGAAATCGATAGTGCATTCTTGACCGCCCACGGCGTCGGCGTACCGCCAAGGTCTTCCGGGTAGCCCATGCCCAGCCAGCCCATGTCGGCAAGCTTTCCATATAACTCACGGGGAAACTCGCCTGCCTCTTCCCATGCCTCAAGATTCGGTCGTACTTCCGTTTCGGCGAAACGCTTCGCCATATCCTCGATCAGGGCAATATCTGACACGTCAAAACCGCTCATGACTGATTCCTTCAAGCTTGTAATGGGTAACTTGTTTCGGTCACAAAATCTGGCCATTTGGCCGGGATGCATCTGAGGTGCGCAGGAAGATAACATCCCATACGCCGTGGCCAAGGCGCAGGCCGCGATTCTCAAATTTGGTTTGTGGCCGGTAGTCGGGTCGTGGCGCAAACCCGGTTGTCGAATTTTCGAACAGAGGCTCGGCGCTCAGTACCGTCAGCATCTGTTCAGCGTATTCCTCCCAATCCGTTGCGCAGTGGATGTAACCGCCAGGGGTGAGGCGCGTAGCGAGCAGGCTGATGAATGGAGGCTGGATCAGACGGCGCTTCTGTTGCCGTTTTTTCGGCCAGGGATCGGGAAAGAAAATGTGAATGCCGGCAAGAGATTGCGGTAGCAACATGTCGCGTACGACTTCCACTGCGTCGTGCTGGAT
The DNA here is from genome assembly GCA_964484585.1 of uncultured Propionivibrio sp. Taxonomy (GTDB): domain Bacteria; phylum Pseudomonadota; class Gammaproteobacteria; order Burkholderiales; family Rhodocyclaceae; genus JADKHX01. The sequence goes on from CAZAGR010000144.1 coordinate 4,545, forward strand.
GATCCGCAGGTTGCTTAGTTCGCGGGTCGCAATTTCTTTCAGCAAATTGCCCACTCCGGGCGTGTGTACTTCGATCCCGAGATAGTCATTTTGTGGCTGTGCAACGGCAATTTTCGCCGTCGTCTCGCCCATGCCGCAGCCTATCTCAAGTATGGTCGGTGCGACACGGCCGAATTGGGTGGCGAGATCAAGCGTCATCGGTCTGAATGGAATTCCCCATCGTGGCATACCCTCATCATGAAAGCGGCGCTGGGCGCTGGAAACTCGGCCCTGACGCAGCACATAGCTGCGTATGTGTTCGCGTGATCCCTCGGGTGACGACGACAGGTTGGCGGGTTCGTTATCGTTCATTTGGATGTTCCGGGTGACGAGTCACGCATCGAGCCGCGCATCGTTTTGGTTTTGCTGATCAGACCAGATAAGTCATATCGCTCGCCGGCGAGCATTTCCGGAACGCTGAGACATGCGGCTCTGAGCTCGGCTTTGCTCAAACGAGGATCGAGGGTGGTCGGCAGGCGCAGCGCGGACACGATGTCGGCATCGGTTGCGTCGGGCGCATCGTTTGTGAAATACCAGAGCGCAAGGTCGTGCGACATCTTGGCCACCGCATAGATCTGCCACTCATGCCATTTCGCGTAGGCGGCAGTTGCCGCCGCTCCGCCATCGATGCCCTGACCGCACGCGCCGACCAACAGACTCAGGCCGTGGGCGCGGCCGAAAAGAATCTGCTGGACCAGCACAGACGGCTCTTGAAAGGCATATCCCGACTGCTGCGGCGCGAGCATTTTGACCGGCGGCGGAATCGGTTCCTTTTTTTTTGCGGGCTCTTGCGCCAAGCCAGGCATCGAAAAAAGAATAGCGAGCAGACACCCTTGTTTCATGTTCCGATCATGCCGCCAACGGGCGAACTGGGCGCAGCCGCATAGAACTTCTTTGGCATGCGGCCGGCGAGAAACGCTTCACGACCGGCTTCTACCGCTTTCTTCATCGCGCCGGCCATCAGCACCGGATTCTTCGCGCCGGCAATGGCCGTGTTCATCAGAACGCCGTCACAGCCCAGTTCCATGGCGATCGCGGCATCAGATGCCGTTCCGACGCCGGCATCGACCAGGACCGGAACATTCGCTTGCTCGATGATGAGCTTGAGATTCCACGGATTGAGGATGCCCATCCCGGAACCGATCAGACTGGCGAGTGGCATTACCGCGACGCAACCAATGTCTTCCAGCATACGTGCCTGAATCGGATCGTCGGAGCAATACACCATCACCTGAAATCCCTCCTTGACCAGCGTTGCAGCAGCTTTCAGGGTCTCCGGCATATTCGGGAAGAGAGATTGTGCGTCGCCCAACACCTCCAGCTTGACGAGCGTGTGATCGTCAAGCAGTTCGCGGGCCAGACGCAGCGTGCGCACCGCTTCATCGGCACTGTAGCAGCCGGCAGTATTGGGCAGCAGCGTGTAGCGTGCGGGCGGTAGCACGTCGAGCAAAGAGGGTTGGCCCGGCTCTTGTCCGATATTGGTGCGGCGAATGGCAACGGTGATGATTTCGGCACCGGAGGCCTCGACCGCACGGCGTGTTTCGTCGAAGTCCTTGTATTTTCCGGTGCCGACCAGCAGGCGCGAAGCATAAGTCTTCCCGGCGATGACAAGGCTATCGTGAGCAATCGGTTGATTCATTGTTGGGTCCTGAAGAATGGTCAGCCGCCGCCGACGGCGACGACAATTTCTATGCGGTCACCACCTGCCAGCGTGGTTTCGGCATGACGACTGCGGGGAATGATCTCGCCATTGCGTTCGATGGCGATGCGCTTGCCAGCCAGTTGCCGTTGGGTCAATAGCTCGGTAATGGTCAGCGGCGATGGCATGGTCACAGGGATGCCGTTTATGGTGATCTCCATTACGCGATCTTACTTCAGCAGTCGTCGCCGCGTCAGGACAAGCGCCAACCAGAAGGCGAACAGCGCCATGCCGAGCAGAAGCGCGAGATGAGCAACAATATTCGTTGGAACGGTATCAAAAAGCAGCGGCCGGATCAGTGCAACAGCATGGGTGAGGGGTAACCAGGCCGAGACTGCCTGCACCAGCGGAGGCAATTGGTCGGTGGGAAAGAAAACGCCACACAGCAGGACCATCGGGGTGATGAACAGCGTGAAGTAATACATGAAAAAATCGTAGGAAGGCGCTAACGCGGTGACGATCAAACCCATCGCAGCAAAGCACAATCCGGTGATGAAAATGACTGGCAGTGCCCACAGCGCCAGCGGCGATGCGACCAGTCCCAGCAACGAGATCACTGCCAGTATTGCGGCGCCGGACACGCTGGCTTTGGCCGCCGCCCACAGCCATTCGCCGGC
>CAZAGR010000145.1:0-6889 GCA_964484585.1 uncultured Propionivibrio sp.
ACTGTCATCAGTATAATTTAATAATGCGGCATTATATATGTCGCTATGTTTAGTTTACAAACTTGGGGTCTTGCGGCCGTGCGTGGCACACGTTAAAACTCGGCCCTGGTGGGACGGCGATTGGCTTACGCCGCCGTAGCAAAACCTCGTCGATATGGACCTTCCTGCTTGAGCGCTTCTACGAGGCCTTCCATCTGCTGTGCCCAATTTGCCGATTGAAATGTCTATCCCTTCGGCTTCGCACGGATTTGTACAGCACCGCTTCAGGCAACCAACCGGCTATCTGCGGCTGCTTGGATTGCCGCTACGGCAGGGTGCTGTACCCGTCTGTGAGTGGTTATGGCATACCAGCTTTCGCTGACGCCATGCAAGGTCCCGACTGGAATTGCGCCGAACTGATCTGCAATATCTTCATGCATATTGACGGGTGCCGGGAAAAGCCCGAGCCCTGCGCGACCAAAGGTCTTCAGTAGCGCACTGTCGGTGAATTCTCCCACCACAACTGGCCGCAGGTCACGCGCCGCGAACCAGGCATCAATGGCGCCGCGCAGCGGATTGCCACGCGCCGGAAGGAGCAATGGGGCACCGTTGAGCCGTTGCGGAAAGTCAGGCGCAATGCTGCGCTGCAGCGTCTCCACGGAATACAGGGAAATCTCGACAGTTGCCAGTAAATGAGAATGCAGTTTGAGATTGGCGCGGTGCGGTGCCGATTGCTCAGCAATGACCAGATCCAACTGATTCAGTGCGAGGTCACCCAGAAGGTTTGCGAAGTCGCCCTCAATGCACTCAAGCCGCACCGACAATGGCGGCAGCAAGACGCTCTCAAGAAGTCGAAAGGCCACCAGCTTTGGTACCGCATCCGTCACGCCGACCGCCAGGCGCGGCCGCGCGGTTTGATTCTCCGCAAGTTCCTGTCGCAGCTTATCGCCTAGTTGAAAAATCTGTTCCGCATGGACCAGCACTCGACGCCCAGCGTCGGTCAATACCAGTGTGCGGCCCTGGGGTGCCAGCAGTGCCTGGCCGAGTTGGCGCTCAAGCTGGCCGAGCTGTGTGCTGATGGCCTGCACCGAAAGCCCCAGTCGCTCACCTGCGCGGGTGATGCTACCTTCCTTGGCGACGGCCCAGAAGTACAGCAGATGGCGATAGTTAAGGTCGTCAGGAGTCATTTATCTTCCCATAATCTAGGAAGATATTATCTATTAAGCTCGCTTTATTGGATATATCTTCTCGCCTAAAGTGGTTTTCACACGGAGCGGAATTCCCGCGCCGACGACAACCCAGGAGAATTTAGCCATGATGACCATGCAAGCCCGTGAAATGTGTGCGCCCTACACCCGACCCAATCAGACCCTTCGCGCTTACGCGCCGAACAGTCCTCGCGCCAAAGCGCGGCTGGTCGTGCTGGCGATGCTGGCGGATGGACGCTTTGATGATGCCGAGTTGAAAAGTCTCAACAAGAACGGCACGTTTGCCGAACTCGGCATTTCGCGCGAGGATTTCTTTGAGGTGCTTTATGATTTCTGCGCCGATGTGGGAAATCTTCCCAACGGCGAAGGGCACTATCTGTTATCCCCGGTTGTCCTTGATCAGATGTTCGGTGAAATTAATAGTGTTACCGAGCGGCAGACCCTGCTGCTTCAGATATTCGCGATAATCCGCAGCGATGGTCACTTGGCCGATAGCGAGGCTGATTTACTCAGGCACGCCGTCGACACTTGGAAGTTCCAGGCTACCGATATGCGGATGGCGCTACGCAGCCAGCACCGACGAAGTCAAGCTGAGGTAGTGGTAGGCGAATCGGCATGAGTGGCGTTGGCAACACTTAATCATTGGAGGTACGGGCATGGAAAGCATTGGCAACGTCTGGCTGTGGACAAGTTTCGCCGCAATCGTTTTGCTTATGCTTGCCGTAGACCTGTTTGTGGTCGTTGGCGGCAAGCAGCACAAGGTGTCGTTCCGCGAAGCCGCGACGTGGTCGGTCATCTGGGTCTCCGTTTCCTTCCTGTTCGCGGCCGGTCTCTGGTGGTACCTCGACGGTAGCTTCGGTCGCGAAGTCGCCAATCAGAAATCCCTCGAGTTCATCACCGGCTACCTGATCGAAAAGTCACTTGCGGTCGATAACGTCTTTGTCTGGCTGATGCTTTTCGCCTTCTTCGGTATTCCTCTGGAACTGCAAAAGCGCGTGCTGGTGCTGGGTGTGCTCGGCGCCATCATCATGCGTACAGTGATGATTTTCGCTGGCGCCTGGCTGATTGCCCAATTCCATTGGATTCTCTATGTCTTTGGTGCCTTCCTGCTGGTCACTGGCATCAAGATGTGGTGGTTCGCCGACGAAAAACCTGATCTCGCTAACAATCCGCTAGTGAAATGGCTGCGCGGTCACATGAAGATTACGGACGAACTTCATGGTGAGCAATTTTTTGTCTGGCGCGATGGGGTGCGCTATGCCACGCCGCTGTTTCTTGTTTTGATTCTGGTAGAAATATCGGACTTGATCTTTGCTGTCGATTCGATACCGGCCATCTTCGCCATCACCAACGATCCTTTCATCGTGCTAACGTCGAACGTATTCGCCATACTCGGTCTGCGCGCGATGTACTTTCTGCTTGCCGACATGGCGGATCGTTTCTCGCTGCTCAAATATGGCTTGGCCGCAGTACTGGTTTTCATCGGCGTGAAGATGCTGCTGATTGATATTTACAAGATTCCGATAGTTTTCTCGCTCAGCCTCGTCGTCACTTTCATCGGTATCTCGATTTGGCTCTCCCTGCGCAAGGAAAAGCGTACGCGCCCAGTGAGCTAAGCCTGGATGGCAACTGCGCCAGTCGCTGCGATAAGGAGTAATTTGGGGATGGATTTCCTTGTCGCGGCGATGTAAAGGTGAAAGATTTGATTGACTTCTGAGTTAGCGGCGGTCTGTTTCGGACATCAAGAGGCAGTGCCCTTGATCGTTGTCCGATGAATTTTTCACCTACCGGTGCGCTGTAGATGGCTAACGCCGTCTCACCAGCGCTGACTTTCCGCATCACTTTCATTTCACTAAAGGAGCTTGCAATGAACTATCCACAAATCAAACCCGTTGCCGTGCCACACGGCGGAAGCGAATCGGTTCTGGCCAGCAACAGCAAGGTGTTGAACTCAGTTAACCCGAAAGCGCAGTGTGGACAGTAGTTTCTTGTGGGTGATCAGTGCCGTGCTGGTTCTGGCGGGTCTGGCCGGCACGGTGCTGCCGCTGCTGCCGGGCACGCTGCTAGTTTGGGCGGGCTTACTCTTGGGGGCGTGGATTGGCGACTTTGCCCGCGTGAGTGTACTTACCGTGGTATTCATCACGCTGCTGGCTGCACTTGCTTGGGCACTCGATTTTGTAGCCGGCCTGATGGGCGCCAAGCGTGCGGGCGCTAGCAAGTTGGCCCTGGTGGGCGCTGCAGTGGGTACCGTTGTGGGCATCTTTATGGGTTTGGTTGGCGTGCTGTTCATGCCGCTCGTCGGGGCGGCTGCTGGCGAATATTGGGCGAAACGAGACCAACAACGTGCGGCCAAAGTAGCGCTTGCGACCTGGCTCGGTCTTATATTGGGGATGGTGGCCAAGGTGGTGATTTCGTTTGTGATGGTGGGGATCTTTTTGATCGCCCTTTGGGTTTAAATTTTTAGTAAGGAAAAAATGGAAAAGATTCTTTCAAGTGTGGGCTCCATGCTCTATGGCATGCGGTTCACCATGCTGTTTTTTTATGTGGGACTGGTGGGCATCATTTTCGGTATTTTGGGCAAGTTTTTGCTTGAAACCTACAAGCTGATGAACATGTTGATGTTCGCCGATATGACGAAAATCGACCTGATCATCAAGGTGCTTGAGCTGGTGGACATGACCATGGTGGCGCAGTTGGTGTGGGTGGTGGCGCTGGCCGGGGTGTCGCTGTTTGTGACCACGGGGCACTTTGACAAAGCCAACATGAAAAAGCCCGACTGGCTGGACCATGTCAACACCTACAACCTGAAGTTAAAGCTGGCCTTTGCCATCATCTCCATCTCTGGCGTGCATGCCTTGAAGACGTATTTGAGTGGCGACCTGACTCTGGAGAACATCCAGATTGTGACCATGGTGGCCGTGATTCACTTCACGTTTGTGTTATCGGCCATCGGGATCTCGTTTGCCGAGCGACTGACGCGCGATACAAGCCATTAAGTCAGGAGACACATCCATGCCCAACACCCGTTCCGCCAATGCCATACGGCTGGAGTTCACACCTGGCTCGCTAGTGCAAACTAACCTCTCCGGCGCAGCCTTTACCGACGACTGGCTCTGGGTTGCCGGTGATGAGGCCTGTGGCCTGGTCCGTTTGCGCCGGCTCACCCCCGTGGGCAGCGAGACTCTGCGTTTTGGTGAGGTGCGCGACTTCCCGGTGGCCGATCTGCTGGACCTGCCCGGTGCAGCCGATGAAGAGGCCGACCTGGAAGGCATGGCCGTAGCCGATGGCTACCTGTGGGTGGTGGGCTCGCACGGCCTCAAGCGCAAAAACGCCAAACCCGAACGTGGCCACGCCGACAACGCCAAGCGCTTGGCAAAGGTGGCGCTGGACGGCAACCGCCGCTTGCTGGCTTGCTTGCCGATTGAGCCAGATGCCAAGGGCGAGCCCTGCCTTGTGCGGCAAGCCAAAGACGGCCGCCGGGCCATGCGTCTCAAAGGTGATGCGCAGCAGAACCTGCTAACCCGCGCCTTGGCCGACGATCCGCACTTCGGGCCCTACATGGCCATCCCCGGCAAAGACAACGGTTTTGACATCGAAGGCCTGGCTATTGACGGCGGCCGCCTGCTGCTTGGCCTGCGCGGGCCGGTGCTACGGGGCTGGTCGGCACTGATTGAGATTGCAGTTGAGGCGCGCGGTGATCAACTCCGGTTGGCACCCCTGGATGACAGCGGCGTGCTGATGCGCAAACACTTTCTAGAGCTTGATGGCCTGGGCGTGCGTGACCTGCACTTTTGTGGCGATGATCTCTACATTCTGGCTGGCCCGACGATGGTGCTCAATGGCGACATCCGCGTTTTCAAATGGCCCGCTGCGCGCCCCTTCCTGGCCGCCAACCGCGAGCCAGTGCGCTTCGAGTCGGGCCTGACCGAGTCAATCGCGCTGCCACACGGGCGCGGCACCAACCGCGCCGAAGCCATTTGCAACGTGCCCCCCGCACTGTCCGGTGGCAAGGCCAGCTGGCTGGTGCTGTACGACGCGCCTGGTGCCGATCGCAAAGAGGGTGAGTGCACCGTGTTTGGCGACTTGCTGAGCTACAAGTGATTGGCAGTCACCCGGCCGCCCTGAGACCCCATGCTTGCCTATCCGGACATCGATCCGACGGCACCACTCCAATTTGTTATCAATGCGGCATCGGGCAGTAGCGCTGCAGACATAAAGCGCCAGGTCATTGAGGTCGCCCTGAATGCCTCTGGGCGTCAGGGCAATCTGCTGTTTAGCCATCCTGCCGACTTGGCCAAAGTGGCGCAACAAGCGGCGACACGTGCCATCGCTACCCGCTCAGCGGTGGTCGCCGTAGGGGGCGATGGCACGCTCAACACCGTGGCACAGGCCGCCCACGCCCTGAGTTGCCCTATGGGGGTGGTGCCACAAGGCACATTCAATTACTTTGCCCGCACCCATGGCATTCCCTGCGACCCTGCCGACGCCGCGCGGCAACTGCTGCAATGGTCCCCTTGGCCGGTACAAGTGGCGGCCATCAATGACCACGTGTTTTTAGTTAACGCCAGCCTTGGGCTGTACCCGGACCTGCTGGAAGACCGCGAGGCCTACAAGGCGCGCTTTGGGCGCAGCCGTTGGGTGGCGTTCTGGGCTGCCAGCGCAACACTGCTGCGCGCGCAAAGACGACTGCGACTGCACATCGAACAAGGTGCGTCGGTGCGCGATGTACAAGCACTCACGCTGTTTGTGGGCAACAGCCGGCTGCAGTTGGAGCAGTTGGGAGTGGAGCCGAAGCAAGCCCTGCCGGTGGCGCATATCACCGCCGTCATGCTGCGCCCGATTGGCACCCTGTCGATGTTGCGGCTGATGTTACACGGGGCCATGGGTACCTTGGGCGAGGCGCAGAGCGTGGAGCGCTTTGAGTTTGACCATTTGGTGGTGCGGCCCACTCTTGCGCCGGGCCGCCGTGGGGTCAAGGTTGCTTTTGATGGCGAGGTCACGCGCTTGCGTGCGCCGCTGGACTTTCGTGTGCTGCCTAAACCGTTGTACTTGCTGATGCCAAACCCGCAAGCAGCGCCACCTGAAGCCACAGCCCCGCCGACGGGTGTTGGCGCATGAGCGTCTTGCTGCAAATATCCGACCCGCACTTTGGCACCGAACAGCCGCAGGTTGTTGAAGCACTGGTCACGCTGGCACGGCTGCAACAGCCCGACCTGGTGGTGCTCTCGGGCGACATCACGCAGCGCGCGCGGTCCGCACAGTTCCAGGCCGCCCGTGCGTTGATGGATCGTCTGGGCGCGCCTTTCCTGGCCATTCCGGGCAACCACGACATACCGCTGTTTGATTTGTGGACGCGATTGTGTCGCCCCTATGCCCCACACATTGCAGCCTTCGGGTCAGAGCTTGAACCATTCTTTTCATCTGCAGATCTGATGGTGGCGTGTGTCAACACCACACGGGCCTGGCGGCATAAACACGGCGAAGTATCCGCGCAACAAATCGACCGCGTTGCCCAACTGCTGCGCAAAGCGAAACCAGAACAATTGCGGGTGGTGGTGGTGCACCAGCCTATAGCCGTCACCCGCGCTGAAGATGCTCCCAACCGCGTGCGCGGCCACTCGGTCGCGCTGCAGCGTTGGGCTGAGGCGGGTGCAGACCTCGTGATGGGCGGACACATCCACCTGCCCTACGTGTTGCCACTG
>CAZAGR010000146.1:0-6880 GCA_964484585.1 uncultured Propionivibrio sp.
CAGAATGAAGCGCTGGCACCGATCTATGTGAAATTACCCGAATTAAGTGAACCAAGCGATGCTGCCACTGTATAAGCCCGACGATTACAAACGTGTTCTGGAAGCCGCGCTGCTGGTGGCCAGCGAACCGCTGCCGCTGGCTGAACTGAAGAAATTGTTCGACGACCCGTTCGATGATGATACTTGGCGCACATTGCTGGATGATTTGCGGCGCGACTGGAACGGGCGCGGCATCGAGCTCGTTCAGCTTTCCAGCGGCTGGCGGTTTCAGACCCGGCCGGAGTATCAGGGGCATCTTGACCGGTTGAAAAACGAAAAGTCGCCGAAATATTCGCGTGCGGTGCTGGAAACTCTGGCAATCATTGCGTATCGCCAACCGGTTACCCGAGGCGATATCGAAGATACTCGGGGGGTGGCGGTTTCGCCAAACATCCTTAAAGTGCTGGAAGGGCGCGGCTGGATCGACGCAGTTGGCCACCGGGATGCGCCGGGACGGCCGGCCTTGTATGCTACGACGCGAAAGTTTCTTGACGATCTCGGCTTGCGCAGTCTTACCGAACTGCCGCCACTAAGTGAAATAGAAAGGGTGATGGATCTTGAGAAAGCCACAATCCCCGAAGTTGCCGAAATTGCCGAAGAGCAGCCGCACCGCGCCGAAACGAGTGCAGACGCGAGTGCAGACAGCATTGCGACCCACCCGATCGACCGAGGCGACGAATTCAATCGAAACATCCCGACCGAGACGTCCGAAGCCGTCACCGACAGCGCCCTTGGCGATGGCGGCGGAAGCGGATCCGCGCCGTTCGAACTCACCCCATCGCCCGCAGAAGGCGACACCATTTCGGGCACCACAGGGTAGTTCGCGGCCATTGGCCGCACCTATACCGCGCCCAGCGGGACAAACACCGCAGGCCGGTTCCGGCCGTGGTCGCGGTCGCGCGGCAGTACCCGTTTTTAGTGACCCACCTAAATTGCACAAGGCTCTCGCGGATGCGGGTCACGGTTCGCGTCGTGAGTTGGAACAGTGGATTGTTTCCGGTCGCGTCAGCGTGAACGGCACGCCTGCGCACGTTGGCCAACGTGTCGGCCCCGAGGACAAGATTCGGGTCAATGGAAAACTCGTCCAGCTAAAATTTTCGTCGCGTTTGCCTCGTGTGTTGATGTATCACAAACCCGAGGGCGAGATTGTCTCCAAGGATGATCCTGACGGCCGTCCGAGTGTGTTTGCAAAGCTGCCGAGGCTGAAGAGCGGTCGCTGGATTTCTATTGGACGGCTGGATTTCAATTCCTGTGGCCTGCTACTCTTTACCAATGACGGCGGTCTGGCCAACCGGATGATGCACCCGCGCTATGGAATCGATCGCGAGTACGCGGTCCGGGTTCTCGGCGAGGCGACTGCCGAGATGCTGGAGCGCTTGCGCGGAACCATCGAACTGGACGATGGCCCTGCGCATTTCACGCACTTCCTCGAATCGGGCGGCGAGGGTGCCAATCACTGGTACCGTGTCACGATCGGCGAGGGACGTAACCGCGAAGTCAGGCGCATGTTTGAATCGGTTGGGCTCACGGTCAGCAGGTTGATGCGTGTGCGCTATGGTCCGGTAAGTTTGTCTCCGCGCTTGAAACGAGGGCAGGTTAGAGACCTGGAGTCGGTTGAGGTTGAAGCTTTGCTCAAGTGTTTGCCGCCAGAAGTCCGCCCGCAGTTCCCGGTACCCTCGGTTTCTGATGAGGAAACTGAGTTTGATACGGACGATGACGCCGATTACACGGCTGAAGGTGATAGCGGCCACGATTTTGGCGATGGATACGGCTTGGCGTCGCAATGAACGCCTGATATAATTCTCGCGTTGTGGTTGGTGCCGTTCTCGGATGAGTGAGAAGAAATGGGCTTTTAGCCCATTTTTTATTTGTGGTTTTACATGCAACTATTTGAATTAATTGAACAGACAGTCGTTGGCTTGGGGTTTGAACTGGTTGATTTCGAAACTAGTCCGCGCGCCCGTTTGCTGCGTATTTTCATTGATAGACCTCAAAGTACCGAGGGCGGCGAGCTTCGCGTCAGTATCGATGATTGTGCCGCGGTCAGCAGTCAGCTGAGCCGGGTCTTCACTGTCGAAAATGTTGATTATGACCGCCTGGAGGTTTCGTCGCCGGGCATGGATCGCCCCTTGATTCGTCCGGCGGATTTTCGACGTTTTGCCGGCTCGGAAGTGCAGATCAAGTTGCGCGTTCCCTTGGGAAATCAACGTAATTTTAGCGGTGTACTGGAAGGATTACGAGCAACGGAAGGCGAGCCGGGTGGTGGATGGGTGACCGTACGGTCGGCTGATGCAGTACATGAGTTTGCACTGGAAAATATCGATCGGGCACGCCTGGTACCAAAGTTTTGATTGCCGAAGTTCTGAACACAGAAATGCTGGAGAGTAGAACATGAGTCGTGAATTGCTACTGCTGGTTGATGCCTTGGCCCGTGAGAAAAACGTGCAGAAGGATATCGTTTTCATAGCGCTCGAATTGGCACTTGCCTCGGCGACTAAAAAACGTGTCCATGACGAGGCCGATGTGCGCGTCGAAATTGATCGTGACACGGGAAGTTTCGAGTCGTTCCGCCGTTGGTTGGTCGTACCCGACAACATGGTCGAAGTTCCCGAGCAGCAGATTGGCTTGACGGCAGCGCGAAAGCAGATCGAAGACATCGAGCTGGAGGATTACATCGAGGAAGGCCTTGAGCCCGTCGGTTTTGGCCGGATCGGAGCTCAAGCTGCCAAGCAGGTCATCATGCAGCGCATACGCGATGCTGAACGCGAGCAGTTGCTCAATGATTTCCTGGAGCGCAAAGAGCATCTCGTTTCTGGAACGGTAAAGCGTATGGAGCGCGGCAGCGCGATTATCGAGGCCGGCCGAATTGAGGCACTGCTGCCACGAGACCAGATGATTCCTAAGGAAAATTTACGTCCGGGCGACCGTGTTCGCGCCTGGCTGCAGAAAATTGATCGTCAGGCAAGGGGTCCGCAGTTGATCCTTTCGCGCACGGCGCCTGCGTTCATCATGAAACTGTTCGAACTGGAAGTTCCTGAAATCGAAGATGGGCTGCTTGAGATCAAAGCCGCCGCGCGCGATCCTGGAATGAGAGCCAAGATTGCAGTGAAATCAAACGATCCCCGTGTCGATCCGATCGGTACGTGTGTTGGCATGCGTGGCTCGCGTGTAACGGCTGTAACGAATGAACTGTCGGGTGAACGCGTCGATATTATCCATTGGGCCGCTGATCCGGCGCAGTTCGTGATCGGTGCCTTGGCACCCGCCGAAGTGCAAAGTATCGTCGTCGACGAAGAAAAGCACGCCATGGATGTTGTCGTCGATGAAGCAAATCTGGCGATTGCGATTGGTCGCGGCGGACAAAATGTTCGTCTGGCTTCGGAACTTACGGGCTGGACAATCAATCTGATGACTGTTGAGCAGTCAAACGAGAAGTCGGAGTCTGAGCATTCAACGATTCGTCGTTTGTTTGTGGAGCGCCTCGATGTGGATGAGGAAGTGGCAGATATTTTGATTGAGGAAGGATTTTCTTCTTTGGAGGAAGTCGCTTACGTGCCCTTGGCGGAAATGCTGGAGATCGATGCATTTGATGAGGCAACCGTTAACGAACTGCGCGAACGAGCCCGTAACGTCCTGTTGACCGCGGCAATCTCGGACGAAGAGCAATTGGAGAAAATCTCAGACGACTTGCTTGCTCTGGAAGGAATGGATAAGTCGTTGGCTGCAAGTCTGGCGGCGCATGGAATTACCGACCGCGAGAGCTTGGCGGATCTTGCTGTGGATGAGTTGGTGGAATTGACGGAAATTGATGCTGGACGTGCAACCGGTTTGATCACCGCCGCGCGGGCACATTGGTTCGCCGTGGAAGAATGAGGGTGGCCGTATGGATCAAATGACCGTTTCACAATTTGCCGCCGAGCTGAAAATGCCGGCACCCGCGCTTTTGGAGCAGCTAGCCAAGGCCGGCGTGGCGAAGGAGGCGAAAGAAGATGCCCTTTCAGAGCAGGACAAGACGCGTCTGCTTGATTATCTGCGCAAGTCGCATGGTGAAACGGCACCCAAGGCCAAAATTACCCTGACGCGCAAGCAAACCAGTGAAATCCGCTCGGCTGACTCTACGGGGAAATCCAGGACGATTCAGGTCGAGGTTCGCAAAAAGCGCGTTTTTGTGAAGCGCGATGCCAGCGAACTTGCGGCTGAAGCTGCAGCGGAAGCTAAGGTGGCACCTGTTGAAGTCGAGATGATTCCGGCTGTCGCTGCCCCCGTTGAAGAGGCGGTTGCGCCTCCTCCCGTGATCGAGGTCTCACCGGAAGTCGTTGTTGAGATAGTACCGCCGGAGCCAGAAGAAGCTCCGATCGTGGTCAAGGCTGAAACTGCCGCTGAAGTGGTTCCGGTTGAAAAGGTCGCTGTGCCGAAGACGCCGGGCCGGGTGAGATCAGTGATCAGTCCCGATCAATTGGCTATTCGCGAGGCAGAAGCCAAACGTTCATCAAGACTGGCCGCAATGCAGGCGGCTGAACTCAAGGAAAAGCAGGATCGGGAGGCCCGCGCCCGCGCCGAAGCCGAGGCGAAGCTCGCCCAGCAGCAAGCCGCGGCGGCCCCAAAACCAAAAGAACAAGCCGGAGTAACGGGTACGATTCACAAGCCGGCAGGCAAGGCGGATGAGACCAAGGCGAAGACGGCCAAGAAAGATGCGTGGAAAGAGGATGCAGCCAAGAAGCGCGCGATCAAGACACGCGGTGACACCGGACCGGGAGGTTGGCGAGGGTCCAAGGCCGGCGGCCGTCACGGTGGACGGCATGGCTCCAGTAGTGAATCGGTATCGCAAGCTCTGCCGGTTGAATTCATCGCGCGAGAAATCCACGTTCCTGAAACAATCTCCGTCGCTGATCTTGCACACAAGATGGCGGTGAAAGCGACGGAAGTCATCAAGCTGATGATGAAAATGGGCTCGATGGTGACGATCAATCAGGTGATTGATCAAGAAACCGCAATGATCTTGGTGGAAGAGATGGGCCACACCGCGTTGGCGGCCAAGCTCGACGACCCGGATGCATTCCTGGTGGACGATACGGAATCGCGCAATGCCGAGTTGCTGCCGCGTGCTCCGGTGGTTACCGTCATGGGTCACGTCGATCACGGTAAGACGTCCTTGTTGGACGCCATTCGCAAAGCCCGTGTCGCCCACGGCGAGGCGGGTGGTATTACGCAGCATATTGGTGCCTATCACGTTAAAACCCAGCGGGGCATGATCACCTTTCTTGATACGCCGGGTCATGAGGCTTTTACGGCGATGCGCGCGCGCGGAGCCAAGGCAACTGATATCGTAATTCTTGTTGTTGCGGCCGACGATGGTGTGATGCCCCAGACCAAGGAAGCCATTCATCACGCCAGAGCGGCAGGCGTGCCATTGGTGGTGGCGGTTAACAAGATCGACAAGCCTGATGCCAATGCCGAGCGCGTAAAACAAGAATTGGTGGCCGAAGGCGTCGTACCCGAAGAGTACGGCGGTGACTCACCATTCATTCAAATATCCGCCAAGACTGGCGTCGGTATCGACGAACTGCTGGAGCAGGTATTGTTGCAGGCTGAAGTTCTGGAACTCAAAGCGCCGCGTGACGCTGCGGCTAAAGGGCTCGTGATTGAAGCCCGCCTGGATAAAGGCAAGGGCCCGGTAGCAACGATACTCGTGCAGTCCGGTACGCTCAAACGGGGTGATTCCCTTCTGGTTGGTGCGGTGTTTGGACGCGTTCGGGCAATGCTCGATGAGAACGGCAAGTCAATTGAAGCTGCAGGTCCGTCGATCCCGGTTGAGATTCAGGGTTTGACCGATGTTCCCTCCGCGGGCGATGAGGCAATGGTGCTGGGCGACGAGCGCAAAGTGCGCGAGATTGCGCTGTTCCGGCAAGGCAAATTCCGCGATGTCAAATTGGCCAAGCAGCAGGCTGCCAAGCTCGAAGGAATGTTTGATCAAATGGCCGAGGGCGAGGTTCAGACCTTGCCGCTGGTCATCAAGGCCGACGTCCAAGGTTCACAGGAGGCATTGACGCAGTCGCTGCTTAAATTGTCGACACCGGAAATCAAGATCGTGATCGTGCATTCGGGTGTTGGTGCAATCAGCGAGTCGGACGTCAATCTGGCCGCGGCTTCAAAGGCGGTCATCATCGGATTTAACTCGCGCGCCGACGCCGGCGCACGCAAGATAGCGGAAACTTTTGGTGTTGATATTCGCTACTACAACATCATTTATGCGGCGGTTGATGAAGTTCGTGCCGCAATGTCGGGAATGTTGGCACCGGAGAAACGCGAGACGGTGATTGGCATGGTCGAAGTTCGCCAGGTGTTCCGAATTTCGAAGATCGGCGCTGTAGCGGGCTGTATGGTTCTGTCCGGCCTCGTCAAACGCAACGCTTCGGTACGAGTGCTGCGCGACAATGTTGTTATTCATACGGGCGAACTTGAGTCACTCAAGCGCTTCAAGGATGACGTGCGCGAGGTCAAGGAATCCTTCGAGTGCGGCCTCAATCTGAAGAATTTCAACGACATCAACGAAGGCGATCAGCTTGAGGTGTTTGAAGTTCAGGAAATTGCGCGCACGTTGTAATCGACGTGTGAGTTCGTAAAAGTCGGTGATGGCGACACGGCGAGGATTCTCGCGCTCGGATCGGGTTTCGGAACAGGTACGCCGCGAATTGGCTGAATTGCTTCGTTTCGAAATCAAGGATCCACGTCTGTCCGCTCATTTGTCGCTGGTAACCATCACCGACGTTGAAGCCAGTACTGACTATTCGCACGCCAAGGTTTTCTACACCTCCCTCGCCGGCGAGGCCGCGGCCGCCGA
>CAZAGR010000147.1:0-6870 GCA_964484585.1 uncultured Propionivibrio sp.
GACGATGAAAGTCAAGCGTAACAAAATCGAGGAAGCTTACGCGAAGCTATACGAGGAATGGGTTATGCAGCGTCGGAAGGTCATCTGGCACATCGATTGAGCGCACGGACTGGTTTGGCCCTGGGTCGTGTCACAGCCAAACCGGCATCCGGGCCGCCAAGGCCTGGCGTTCTGAGGTGGCCGCACCAAGCAGACAAAAGCCCAGGGGAGTTTCGTTCGCGTCGACGAAAATCGACCGCGCCGATTCGTTGGTGATTTCTTCGCGCCACATTCCTTTGGCACCCGCAGGCGGTGGGCAAACCACCGTTGGACAGGCGGGCGTTTTGACCGCGACCGGCATGGCCGGGTAGCTCAGTTCGGTTACGGTGTCTGCCAGAGTTTTTGCCAGAGCTCTTGCCTGCTGCATGATGGGCAGGATGAAGGGGAGGTTGAGTCCCTCAACTTCCATGCAATCACCCACCGCGTATATGCCTGAAAAGTCGGCGCTGGCGGAACGCTGCAAGCTTTGAGTATCAGTTCGCGAGCACGCAAGACGGCGATCGACGACGATCCCGCGATTGACTGCAAGGCCCGCGGCCTTTGCCAGCGAGACTTCCGGTTTCAGCCCGACGGCGGAGAGCACCAGATCGGCGCTATATTCGCGGCCGTGATTGTCGGTCAGGCGATACGCCGCGCCAACTTTATCGACGCGGCTGATGCTGCTCTCGAAATGAAAGCGGACGCCGACCGCTTCGAGTTTTTGGCGGAAAAAAGCTGCGGTTTGTGGAGGCAGCAGACGACCCAGAGCCTGTGGCGCAAGGTCAAAGACCTCGACATCAAAGCCGCCAACGCGCAAATCGTTGGCAAATTCACAACCGATCAGGCCGGCGCCCAGCAGCGCAACTTTCTGCCTGCCCTCGAGCACGTGGCGGAATATCGCGTAATGGTCGAGATGATTGACCGACAACACGTCCGCCGCGCCATCACCTTCAATGGGCAGACGGATCGGCTGCGCACCCACTGCAATTACTAGTTGCTCATAGGCGATGTCGCCCATCGATGTTTCGATGGATTTTCTTTCCGGCCGCAGTGCGTTGACGTGCACCCCGGCATGAATCTCCGCTTTCAGCTGCGTTGCAAGGGTTTCGCGCGGCGACATCAGTAGCTGTGCGGCGGCTTTTCCGGCGGCGAGCGCATTGGATATATTCGGCTTGGAATAAAAGCCGCCGCCGTCGGCGCTCACCAGCGTGAGCGGTATTTCGGTATTTAGCTTGCGCAACTCGCGGGCGACCGTCACGCCGGCCATGCCTGTTCCAACGATCAACACGCCCGCGCCCATCTCAGATCTCCTGCATTTCAAAATCGGATTTGGCGACGCCGCAGTCCGGGCAACACCAGCTTTCCGGTACGTCCGTCCAGCGGGTGCCTGCGGCGATGCCGTGTTCCGGATCACCCGCCGCTTCACTATAGACAAAGCCACATACGATGCACAGATACGTTTTCATGATTTTCCTTTTTAGAGTTTAGGTGTTCAGGCAGAGATTGATGCGAGCTGGGCGCGGTAGTGCGCGGCGTGTCTTTCTTCAACACGCGCGAGCGCGGCGAAGCGTTTGGCGGCCTTGGCGAGGGTCTGGGCAAAAAACTCCGCATGCTCTTTTGACTCTGCGATTTGTTCGTTGATTTCCTTTATAGCGTCGGCGCGGCCTTCCTGTTCCGCAGCGTGGCGGAACGAAGGATACATTTCTGTGTACTCGTAGGTTTCGCCATCGATCGCGTATTGCAGGCATTTTGCCGGCGTCAGCGAAGCCGCAGGATAAAGCAGATCGAGGTGCCCGAAGGCGTGCTGTACCTCTTGGTCCGCAGTTGCTTCAAATGCCTTGGCGGTGTCCTCGTCGCCGGCGGCGCGACAGAGCTTGGCGAAGTAACGGTATTTGATGTGAGCCATCGACTCGCCGGCAAAGGCGGATTCGAGGTTCTTGATCGTTGGTGATTGATTGTGATGTGCCATGGTGCGTCTCCTTGAGGGTGAATGAATCGGGTTGACGCTTCGCATGGTAGAGACGTTCGATAGTTAACTCCAATGATTATTGTTAATTTGATAGATAGTAATTAACTATTTGCGGTCGGCCGCGATTCCTGCAGGATGAAGTCTTCCTTGGCCCGTACCGAACAGTCCGGGCAAGCGAAGTCGTCTGGCAGGTCGCCAAAGGCGGTTCCCGGCGGGAATCCCTCGTGGGGATCGCCGCGCGTTTCATCGTAAAGGTAGCCGCAATCAGGGCAGAGATAGCTGTTCATCAATCGTTCTTCAGGCGGTGACGGCGCCGTGTATCGCTATGTTTCCGTAGCGCGCTTCAAGTTCGGCACGACGCGACGGATTGACATTGATGCGCGAGAAGTTGCCCGCGATATGCGGCAATGCCAGCAGGCGTCTGTCCATCAGGCGATACCACAGTGCTGGAATCATGGCGACCAGAAACATGCCGAAATAGCCGTTGGGAAGTGTCGGTAAATTGGGGAAACTGCGCAGGCACTGATAACGCCGCGTCGGGTGCGCGTGGTGGTCCGAATGCCGCTCCAACTGGTACAGCAGTAGATTGGATGCGATGTAATCGGCATTCCAGCTGTGATACGGCTGGCAATGTTCATAGCTTCCATTGGCTTTTTTCTCGCGCAGCAGACCGTAGTGCTCAATGTAATTGGCGCTGGTCAGCTGCCACCAGGCGAAAAAGTTGTGTAAAGCGAGGAACGGCAGCATGATCCAGCCAAAGGCGGCAACCAGACTGAGCTGGAGAATCGCTGTTAATGCATAGGATTGCAGCACTTCGTTGTCGATTGTCCAGGCAGATTTTCCCGTGCGTGCCAAACGCTCTTTTTCAACCTCCCAGCCGCGACGAAAGGCACCCGGAATCTCGCGGCAGGCGAACGCGTAAATGTTTTCCCCCATGCGCGAACTGGCAGGGTCATCCGGTGTGGCGACGTAACGGTGGTGACCGCGATTGTGTTCGACACAGAAATGCCCATACGCTGGAACAGCCAGAACAATGCGCGCCAACCAGCGTTCCAGCTTGGGCTTCTTGTGACCGAGTTCATGGGCAGTATTGATACCAAGGCCGCTGTACAAGCCGGCAGTAAGAGTAACGATCAGCAGTCCCGGCCAGGACACGGTCTGGGTGCCGACAAAGGCGGCGATGAGAATCAGGACGATGAGGTGCATCGGCACCGTCAGCATTGGCAGCCAGCGGTAGTAGCTGTCTTCTTCCAGTTGCGCAACGAGTTCTTCGGGTGGGTTGCTTTGGTCCTCGCCCATCCACCAGTCGAGAAAGCTGGCTCCGCCGTAGATGCTGAGCAAAGGGAGCACCAACACCCACTCGCTGCCGGTCAGCAGATACAGTCCGATGCCACTCAAGGCCAGCAGCGGGTACGCCAGTGACGCCAACCAGAGGTAGCGTTTGCTATCACGGTAGGTGATCAATCCCTTGTCCGGGTGTTGCAGGCTGAAGTTTTTCATGGAAGTCCTCCATCGTGATGGGTCGATGGCGTCATATTAGTTTGGGTGAGCTTGCCTGACGATTGCATTTAGTGACAATATGTTAGTCATTTGACGCCACCCTGCCTCTGATGCCGATTGCTACCAAACTTCTTCCCGTCCCAAGCACCTATACCCGGATCTTGCTCCAGCGCTGGCCAGGTTTCGGGGCGGAGTTGCTTCAAGGCACCGGTCTGAATGCTGCCGCCGTGTCGCTGGCGCCGACTATTTCATCAGCCCAGCAACTGCAGATTTTCAGAAATGTGGCGGCCTTAGCCGCACGTGAGCGAGGTGCCGACTGGGCGCTCGACTTCGGCCATCGCCTCAACGTCAACAGTCACGGCCCGCTGGGAGAAGCCGCCTTGAGTGCGCCAAGTTTGGGGGAGGGCCTCGAAGTGCTTGCGCGCTTTGCACGTGTTCGCGCGCCCTTCCTCGAGTTTCATACCCAATTGAGCGAGGAGTCTTTTTTGTTTCAGATCAACTCCCGCCTCGTCCCGCTGGGTGCACTTGAACTGCCACTGGTCGAGATCGTATTGCAAATTGCGGTGTCCTTCACTGAGGCCGTGCTTGGCCGCCGCGTGACCGAAGCGCGAATTCTTGTGGGCGTGCCACCACCGGACCACGCCGCCTGCTACGTTGACTATTTTCCGGTGAGGTGTGAATTCAATGCAGGCATTCATGCCCTTGTATTGCCTTCGGCGCTGCTTGCGGCGGTCTGCCCGCTGCATGATGACAACTCCTATCGCACCGCCTTGTTGCGATGTCGTGAGGCGCTGGATGGGCTTTTGGGGGAGAACGACATGGCGACACGGGTTAATGATTTGCTCGTAGCCCATTTTGACCGGCCCAGAATTCGCGGCGAAGCCGGAACCTTGCCCGCACTCGACAGTATTGCCAACCGCCTCAGCGTTTCGCCGCGCACCTTGATTCGACGCCTCGCGGAGCAGGGGACCAGCTTTCGTCAACTGCTCGAATCAAGGCAGCGCGAAGCGGCATGTAGTATGTTGAGTCAGGCACGGTATTCCGTCAGCGACATTGCGATTCATCTGGGCTACAGCGATGCGGCGAATTTTGGCCGTGCGTTTCGTCGCCAGACCGGGCAATCGCCGGGTCACTACCGGCGGCAGTCGAATTGATCATGATGTCGATGGATTGCATTGCGTGCGCTGACAGGCAATGTTTGTCTTTGCTCTATATTGACAAGCATCGAGAATGCTCGGTGTTCCGACATGCTGCTTAACGAAGCAACACTTTCTCTGGTCGCATTGGTGACCAGCTTGCTGTTACCCGTGCTGCTGTTTATCGCCTCGCGGGTAGTGCAGAGCAATCGCGGTCTGCGCGGCTGGGTGCGCGGCGCCACCCTTTACGGTGGCGGTTTTGCGCTTCTGGCGTTGCGCAACGTAGCGCCGGACTTTTTGACGATCGTTGTTGGCAACAGCCTGTTGCTTTTGGGCTATGGCCAACTCAGTCGCGGCACGCGTCTGTTTTTCGATTTACCCCCAGCACGGTCCTTGGATACGATTTTGGGATTGCCCACCCTGGTCGCGTTGGTTTATTACGCTCATGTGGCGCCAAACATCCCGCTGCGAACGATCGTCGTGTCCTTGGTTCTATGCGCAATGACGCTCGAGCTTGCACGTAATTTTCTGATGGCGGGTCGGTACCGACCTGAAGTCGATCAACGTGTAATCCGACTGCTCGCCGGCAGCTTTCTGTTCACCGCACTCTTGCTGCTGGTGCGCATTGTCGTTCTGGTCATCAGCGTGTTTGGCCACGACCTTATACAAATCAGCGTTCAAATGACGGGGAATCTATCGGGAATCGTCTTTCTATTTGCATCGGTACAGAATTTAATTTTGGCATCGGCCTTACCCTTGATGGTTTCGGAGTTGACACAACGTGATCTGGCCGCAAGCGAGGCTCGACTACGGCATGCTCAGGAAATTGGTGAACTGGGATTGTTTGAGTTGGACGTGGCCAGTGGTGAGGGGCGGACGAATGAAGTGCTTGACCGGATCGCCGGCATCGACGCAAGTTTTCCTCGCACCCACGAGGGGTGGATGCGCATTGTTCACCCGCAGGATCGCGAGCGGATTCAGCCGAGGATGGGACGGGCCCTGGCTGGCGGCGAGCTTTCCTACCGGGTCGAATATCGGATCATCCGGCCGTACGATGGCGCGCTCCGTTGGATCAGCAGCCTGGGACAAATTGATCGCGACCCCAGCGGAAATCCGCGTCGCCTGACGGTGATCATGCTCGACATCACCGAGCGCAAGCTGCGTGAAGAATTCGAGCACGGCATGCGTGAAGCGGCCGAAACCAAATTTGACATCGCCCGCATCTTGCAGGACAGCCACCAAGCGCTGCAGCCGCGACTTGAAGCTGCGCTGGATCGACTGTGTGCGATGACGGGGATCTCCCGCCCCGAAGCGGGCGCTTTGTCGATGGACGAGCAGGGAGGGGTGGAAACCGACGAAGCCAAGGTCCCCAATCAGTGGCGTATGCCCCTGCTTTCCGGCGGGCAGCGTTTCGGCAGCCTCTGCCTGGCCATCGATCCCGCCACGCCGCTACCGCCCGAGCGGCTGGAGTTGTTGAGTCAGGCGGGCGACTTGATTGCGTTGGCCATTGCCAATGCGCATGCAGAGCAGACGGCACGGGGCGCATTGGCTGCCGCTGATGCCGCCAACCAGACCAAGTCCGAGTTTTTGGCCAACATGTCGCATGAAATTCGCACACCCTTGAATGGCGTGATCGGCATGGCGCACCTGCTCAAGATGACGCCATTGGGGCCGGAACAGCTCGAGTACGCCGATACCATTTCGGCAAGTGCCAAGTCGCTGCTGACGATCGTCAATGACATTCTTGATTTTTCCAAAGTCGAGGCTGGGCAACTCAGTGTCGAATCCTTACCTTATGAAATTGCACCGATCGTGCGCGACTTGAGCAGCATTTTTCGCACTCAGTGCTCGGCAAAAGGATTGAGTTTTGATGTCCGCGTCGCCGCCGACGTTCCGCGTGAACTCGTCGGCGACGGGGGTCGCGTGCGGCAGATCCTGACCAACCTTCTGGGTAACTCGATCAAGTTCACCGAACGCGGCTACATAGCACTGGAGCTCGACGTGGAGCCGGGTGACCCCGGGACTCAGGACAGTGCGGGTCACTTGCGAGTGCGGATCAGTGACACAGGCATCGGCATGGCGGCAGAAACGCTGGCCGCGCTGTTTACGCCTTTTTATCAGGCCGATGCGTCGATCAGTCGCCGTTTCGGCGGCACCGGGCTGGGATTGTCGATTTGCAAAAGGCTGTGTGAGCTGATGGGCGGCCGGATCCACGTGGAATCGCAACTCGGGCAGGGAACAAGTTTT
>CAZAGR010000148.1:0-6819 GCA_964484585.1 uncultured Propionivibrio sp.
TTTGGTCGGGGTGGTGAGGAAGTTCAAACATTGCGCGAATGCGGGGTCAATTTTGAGGTGGTTCCCGGCATCACCGCAGCAACGGGCGTCGCCGCGTATGCCGGTATCCCGCTCACCCATCGTGATTTCGCCCAGGCGTGCGTATTCGTGACCGGTCATCTTAAAGACGGAACGATGAATCTGGACTGGCCAGGCTTGGCACGGCGCCGGCAAACCGTGGTGATCTATATGGGTCTGCACGGGCTTGCTTATTTGTGCGCAAAACTCTTGGAGCATGGATTGCCGCCCGAATGGCCTGCAGCCATCGTGCAGCAAGGCACAACTGAATCACAACGAACGGTTACGGGAACGCTGACGACACTGCCGACACTTGCCGCCAACGCCAAACTTCGTCCTCCCACGCTGATCATTGTCGGCGAAGTCGTCACCCTCCACGATCAACTGAAATGGTTCGCGGAAACCTGCGCTGATAAATAGTCGGCGGTGGCGGGACGGCGTGTTTCACGCCCATATCTGCGCTAAGCGCGCCAAGCGCCTGCGTATAATCCCGCCCTCTCGCACCATCACACTTTGGGATTCATCATGGAAGCCGAACGCCTTAACGCCGTCTCAAATCACATTGATGACCTGAAGTCTCGTGGGCAGGAACTTCGGAGGTATCTTTGACTACGATGCCAAATCATCCCGGCTTGAAGAAATCGTCGGACTGCTGGAAGATCCGAAGGTGTGGGACGATGCGGAGCGCGCCCAGGCACTAGGCCGCGACCGAAAATCACTCGAATCGGTAGTTCTGAGCCTTGATGGCGTTACGCACCATCTGGCGGATGCACGTGAGTTATTCGATTTGGCCAAGAGCGAGGATGATGAAGACACGCTAATCGCCGTTGAGACCGATCTTTCCGCCGTTGAAAAAGAAGTCGGCGGACTTGAATTTCGCCGCATGTTCAATAATCCACTCGACCCGAATGCTTGTTTTGTTGAAATTCAGGCCGGAGCGGGCGGCACCGAAGCCCAGGACTGGGCGGCGATGCTTTTGCGCATGTATCTCAAATACGCTGAACGGAAGGGTTTTGCGGTAGAGATTCTGGAAGAATCTGCTGGCGATATTGCCGGCCTGAAAAGCGCAACGCTTAAAGTGACCGCCGAGTACGCTTACGGAACACTCCGCACCGAAACCGGCGTGCACCGATTGGTGCGCAAATCACCGTTCGACTCCAATGCAAGGCGACATACGAGTTTTACCTCGGTCTTTGTGTACCCCGAGGTTGATGATTCGATCGAGGTTGAAATAAATGCGGCTGATCTACGCGTCGATACATTTCGCGCCAGCGGCGCCGGCGGGCAACACATCAACAAGACGGATTCGGCAATCCGGATCACCCACGTGCCAACCAATATTGTTGTTCAGTGCCAAAGCGATAGATCTCAGCACCGCAATCGCGCAGAGGCGATGGCCATGCTGAAATCACGCTTGTACGAGGCCGAACTGCGCAAACGACAGGCACAGCAGCAGCAGTTGGAAGACTCGAAGACCGATATTGGCTGGGGACACCAGATCCGCAGTTATGTGCTTGACCAGTCAAGGATCAAGGACCTGCGCACTAACGTCGAGGTCGGGAACACACAAAGCGTCCTCGACGGCGACCTCGACCAGTTCATTGAGGCGAGCCTCAAGCAGGGTGTTTGAAACACCCCGGAAACCAAATCAGGCGGATTCGTTAATTATTTGGCCAATTTTTTGGCCACTGAGATTGACCGTTGGCGCAATTGGCACCGCGGCCGCTTCCGTCGTTCGCGTATCCGTATTGCCATCGGTGTCGCTACTGGTTTTAACCGCGGCCGTAGGTTCAGTGGTTGGCTTTGCAGCCTGACTGGTCTGCGCTGTGGTGGTGGAACTCGTGCTCAATGCGCCAATACTGTCCATTGCAATCTTTCCTTTTTGTCGTTGGAGTGCGTTAGCGCACCCGATTAAATGTTCGGCACAAATTCAACAAGGACATAAACGACGCCGAAAGTCGTTCATCCCGCCAAGAATCTATATCGTGTTATTCAGCAACGTGCCCAGCCTGTCCAGTTCCTTATTCAATTTCAACGCCTCTTCCGATGGGATTTGGCGTATCAACTCGTTTGTAGCCGTATCCGTCACCTTGATGACCATGCGACCACTCTCCTCATCAACAGAAAAATTCAATTCTGGCGCCGAAAGGCGGACCTTGCTCTGCATGATTTCTGCCGCCTGAGTCAGTTCTTCCTGAGCGGACCCACTCCGCGCCAAGGTCTCATCAACCGGCGTAGCCAAATTGACGACACTTTGCGTTTGTACAACCGGAGCCTTAGCCAGGAGCGAAGCCTCTTGCCGACCCGAATCGACGGCGCGAGCGCCCCCCGGCGCAGGCGCCACGGGTAAAGACGTACTCACCGATGCATCAACTCTCATAAACTTCCCATCCTCAATAGACTCGATCCAAGGCTGACTCAAAGTTCGACTTGGGCGAGAAAATACCTTTTCGCACCTACTTAACGGACCGCTAAAGAAATAACTTTAGGCCAATTTATCAAGATTCCAAAAAATCCCCGCAATTTCTCGCGCTACTCCCCCCTACCGTTCACAAGCCCTGACAATACCAAGGGTTGCGCGGCGAATGTGTCAAAATGTCCACCGCTCCGGGAGTTGCACTGCTTTGCTCCAAAATTCAAATAATCAAGTTATTCAAGACCATGACAACAAATACCAGCCAAGAGACATCCCCGACGCCTACGACCGTATTGGACGAAAATCGCCTGATTGCAGAGCGGCGCGAAAAACTCGCTAATTGGCGCGTCACCGGAAAAGCATTTCCCAATGATTTCTCTCGCGAAAATCTCGCCAGTCGTCTGGATGAACTGTATGCCGCCAAGACGCGTGAGGAGCTGGAGTCTGACAAGATCAGCGTCAAAGTCGCCGGCCGGATTTTGCTCAAACGCGTAATGGGCAAAGCCAGTTTTGCCTCGATTCAGGACGTCTCGGGTCGCGTACAGGTGTTTGTCAGCAATGACGTCACCGGCGAAGACACGCACAAAGAGTTCAAACACTGGGATATCGGTGACATCGTTGGCTGCGAAGGCGTACTGTTCAAGACAAAGACCAATGAATTGACGGTGCAATGCAGCACCATCCGGCTCCTGACCAAGTCGTTGCGCCCCCTGCCCGAGAAGTTTCACGGACTGACCGACGTCGAGCAGAAGTACCGCCAACGTTATGTTGATTTGATTACGAATGAACAGACACGCCAAACCTTTGTCGCCCGCAGCCGCATTGTGCATGCTATCCGCGGTTACATGATCCATCACGGCTTCCTCGAGGTCGAGACCCCAATGATGCATCCCATTCCCGGCGGCGCTGCCGCCAAGCCATTCAAGACACACCACAATGCTCTGGATATGGAGCTTTTCTTGCGAATTGCTCCTGAGCTCTACTTGAAACGACTGGTGGTCGGCGGCTTCGAAAAGGTGTTCGAGATCAATCGCAACTTCCGTAACGAAGGCCTTTCACCGCGACACAATCCCGAATTCACGATGCTCGAGTTCTATGAGGCCTACAGCGATTACCGCAAACTGATGGACTTCACCGAAGGCCTGCTCCGTCATTCAGCGCGCGAAGCGCTCGGCACCGAGATGTTCGACTATCAGGGCCGCACGCTTGACCTTTCCAAGCCCTTTGCCCGATTGACGATTGTGGCCGCCATTCACAAGTACAACCCCGGCTTTTCCTTTGAACAGCTTAACGACCTCGCCTGGTTGAAACAGAAACTGGAGGAATTCAAGGTCGGCATCAAACCACAGATGGGCTTGGGCGCGCTGCAATTAGCCCTGTTCGACGAAACCACCGAATCCGAGCTGTGGGAACCCACATTCATTATTGATTACCCCGCCGAAGTCTCGCCTTTGGCGCGGCGTAATGATGCCAATCCTGAGATAACAGAACGTTTTGAGCTCTTCATAGTCGGTCGCGAAATCGCCAACGCGTTTTCTGAACTCAACGATCCGGAAGATCAGGCGGCACGCTTTCTGGAGCAGGCGCAAGCCAAGGATGCCGGCGACGAAGAAGCCATGTTCTACGACGCTGACTACATTCGGGCGCTCGAATACGGCATGCCGCCTGCCGGCGGTTGCGGTATCGGCATCGACCGTCTGGTCATGCTGCTGACCAATTCTGCCTCAATCCGGGACGTTATCCTGTTCCCACAAATGCGCAGCGAGTAATGCTTTCACCCTGATTTTGCGCTAATGTTGCCAGCCCTGATCCCCGCCGAACTCACGTTCGACGGCGACGGTGTTCCCTATTCCAAGCAATACAAGGACGTCTACCATTCCCGCCACGGTGCGCTCGCGCAAGCTCGCCACGTCTTTTTAACCGGAAACGCCTTGCCGGAGCGCTGGAACCGTGCCAGCCAGTTTGTCATCCTTGAGACCGGTTTTGGACTGGGTCTGAATTTCCTTGCCACATGGCAAGCCTGGCGCAATTCCGGCAGCTCCTGCCGATTACATTTCATTTCGGTCGAAAAACATCCATTTCGATGTGACGATCTGGCCACAGGGCTGACCGGCTTTGGTGAACTCGCGCCACTATCCACTGAGCTCTTGGAGGCGTGGCCCTTACTCACAACCGGCTTTCACCGTTTGCACTTTGACGATGATCGCGTTAGTTTGACGCTATTGCTGGGCGACGCCGCCCTGCTCCTTCCTCGGCTTGATGCCCGTGTCGATGCAGTCTTTCTGGACGGGTTTTCACCTGCGGTAAACCCTGAAATATGGTGTCCTGACGTTCTGAGAAATTTGACGAATCTCTGTCAGTCTGATGCCACACTATCCACTTGGTGCGTTGCCGGCGCACAACGCCGCGCCCTTATTGCAGAGGGCTGGAAAGTCGAACGCCAGCCGGGATTTGCGGCAAAGCGCGAGATGCTCAAAGCGCATCGCAGCGGATCCAACGCCGTGCCCCCCAAGGGGACTTGTTTCAGTGCGCCGCCAGCGCCGATTTTTTATGCGCCTGAGCACGACACGAAGCACTCCACCCAGCACGCAATCGTTATCGGTGCGGGCCTTGCCGGCGCCAACATTGCCGAGCGGCTGGCGGCTCGCGGCTGGGATATCGATGTCTTTGAAAAACATTCAGCGCCGGCGATGGAAGCTTCCGGAAATCCCTCCGGCGTTGTCCTGCCACAGTTGGCAAAAGACGACGCCCTCGCCGCTCGATTCTCCAGAGCCTGTTACCTGTACCTGATTCATCGCTTGACCGGCCTGACCGATGTTGACTGGACTGCCTGCGGAGTTCTGCAAATTGCGCGCGACGCCGCCCACGAGGTAATGCAGCAAGAAACCATCGACGCACTAAAGCTACCAAGCGAATTCGCCAGCTTCCTTAGCCGCCACGACGCCCAACAAAAACTTGGTCATAACGTGAGTCACGGTGGCTGGTGGTTTCCTCGGGGCGGCTCCATGAACCCATCCACACTCTGTGCGGCCTTATTGGCAAGGCACCACAACCACGTTCAGTGTCACTTCAACGTGCCCGTTGCCCGCTTGTCATGGAGCGCAAAAAATTGGTCAGTCCACTCGCCTGATGGCGTTTGTCTAGCAAGCGCGCCACATGTCGTGCTTGCCAATGCACACGCGGCAAATCTGCTCCTGCCGACGCCGCTCCCGATGACATCGATACGCGGTCAGGTCAGTTATATCTCGTCAAGTTTGTTGCCCGATATCAATACAGTCCTATGTCGCCATGGTTATCTGACTCCCGCTCGCGATGGGACGGTTTGCGTTGGCGCGAGTTTCGTCAACGACGATATGGACCTGACTACCCGTAGTACTGAACACCAGGAAAACCTTCAACGACTTGAGGAAATACTGCCAGGTAGTTCATCGGGATTGGATGCAAAAAGCCTGTGCGGCCGTGTCGGCCTGCGCTGCGCTACCGCTGACCGCATGCCAATGATTGGCTCTGTCGCTGACGCGGCGACAAAGCCTTCCGGCACGCCGACACTAGAGTCAATCAGACGACTTTCCGGCCTGCATGTTTTGCTGGGGCTAAGCGCCCGCGGGATCGTCTGGGCGCCTTTGGCAGCGGAGTTATTGGCCAGCCAGATGAACAATGAACCGCTTCCGGTTGACAGCAATACCGTACGGGCCGTCGATCCGGCCCGTTTCTACCTTCGTGCGCTGCGACGCGCCTAAGATCACCTAACGAGCAAAGCTCGACGGCGTGCCACGAGCGTCATCCATGCTCAAGGTCGGCACCCTGAACACTACCGGACTTAAAACACTCTCCGGATTTCGGGCAAGTTCGGCGGTTACCTTCTCAAGACGGGATTCCACTGCGGGTCCGGCGGTAAGTTTCGCGATACGCGAGACCGAACCGCGAAGTTCAAGCACCCAGTCCTCTTCAAGTGGGAAATTTACGGCCTGTGCCTGCATGGCATCAATGGTGCCTTTCGCATCGTAGCCGGCAGCCAAGAGCAACTCGAGACTCAATTCCTCAGCTTGCTGCACCTGGGCCGGTCTCAAATTCGCCCGCATGGCCGAGCTGCCGGCCATGGAAACGAACGAACTCAACAGCGAACTGGTCGCCGGATTGCTGGCGATCACTGCTGCTGCCCCGCGGGCGAGATTCAACACCGGCATGAAGAGCTGCACGGCCACCGAAATGACAATGCTGGTCAGCGTATTGTCTTCATGGTGGCCCGCCACCACATGCGCCATCTCACGCGCAATAACAAATGCGAGTGCCGCATCATCAAGTTCAAGTCGCTCAATTCCGCGCAAAACCACGACACGTCCAGC
>CAZAGR010000149.1:0-6806 GCA_964484585.1 uncultured Propionivibrio sp.
GTTACTGGTGCCGGGGGGGGGATTTGAACCCCCACACCTTGCGGCGGCGGTGTTTGAGACCGCTACGTCTACCGATTCCGTCACCCCGGCACGGGATGTCATCTGGACGAAGAGAACTTCGCAGCGCCCAGCGAGGCGCGGATTATCCGACAAACGGCGCTTCTCGACAATCTCTCCGTGAAAATCTTCACGGTGCGCGTCGAACTCCGTCTTCTCCGCGATCCTAGCTCGATTGTCGCAGTGCACAACTTTAGCCGCTAATCCTTCTGCTCTTGATTTCAGTCAAGGCAATGGGATCAACGTCGGTCGAAACTCAATGCCATGCTCGGTCGGCACTGACCCTCAGCAAAGTTTAATCACCACACAGGAGAAAAAAATGAACCGAACTTTACTTGGACTGTTTGCTGTATCCGCCATGACCGGCGCCATGGGCAGTGCCTTTGCGCAAGATGCAGCACCAATACTGACTACTACTGAAAAAGAAACGGCAAAGAAAATCTACTTTGAGCGCTGCGCGGGCTGCCACGGCGTTTTGCGCAAAGGCGCCACCGGCAAGAACCTCGAACCACACTGGACCAAAGCAGCAAAAGATGGCACAAAAACCGAGGGCGGCACACTCAAATTGGGTCAGTCGCGTCTGGAAAAGATCATCGGTTACGGCACCGATGGCGGCATGGTGAATTTCGACGACATTCTGACCAAGGACGAAATTGCCCTGATGGCCAAGTACATCCAGACCACACCGGACGTGCCGCCGGAGTACAGCTTCAAGGAACTGCAGGAATCGTGGAAGCTGATTGTTCCGGTCAAGGATCGTCCTACCAAGCAAATGAACGCGTTCAACCTGAAGAACATGTTCTCGGTCACCTTGCGTGATACCGGCGAAGTCGCCCTGATCGATGGCGACACCAAGGAAATCCGCAGCATCGTCAAGACCGGCTACGCGGTGCATATCTCGCGTTTGTCGGCATCCGGCCGCTATGTTTACGTGATTGGCCGTGACGGCCGTTTGAGCCTGATCGACATGTGGATGGAAAAACCCGGGGTCGTCGCCGAAATCAAGATAGGTTTCGACGCACGCTCGGTCGATACCTCAAAATTCAAGGGCTTCGAGGACAAGTACGCCGTAGCCGGCGCCTATTGGCCGCCACAGTATTCCATCATGGAAGGCGACACACTCAAGCCGCTCAAAACCGTATCGACGCGTGGCATGACTGTCGATGGCGAGTACCACCCGGAGCCGCGCGTGGCCTCGATCGTATCATCCTTTATCAAGCCTGAGTGGGTGATCAACATCAAGGAAACCGGACAGATTCTGCTGGTCGATTATTCCGACATCAACAACCTCAAGACAACCACCATCGGCTCGGCCAAGTTCCTTCATGATGGCGGCTGGGATGCCACAAAACGCTACTTCATGGTGGCGGCCAATGCCTCGAACAAGATCGCGGCGGTGGATACCAAGACCGGCAAACTCGCCGCGTTGATTGACACGGCCAAGATTCCCCATCCGGGCCGCGGCGCCAATTTCACGCATCCGAAGTTTGGCCCGGTGTGGACCACCGGCCACCTCGGCGCCGACGTATTGACCCTGATCAGCACGCCGTCGGACGAGAAGAAAAACGCCCAGTACAAGGGCAACAACTGGAAAGTGGTTCAGGAAGTCAAACACGTTCCAGGCAACCTGTTCGTGAAAACCCACCCGAAATCAGCGCACCTGTGGGCCGATTCACCGCAGAACCCGGACAAGGATCTGGCCGAGTCGGTGTCGATCTGGAATATTTCGGATCTGTCCAAGCCGGTCAAAACAATCAACGTTGCCAAGGATTCTGGCTTGCCTGAAACCAAGGCTGTGCGGCGCGCAGTTCATCCGGAGTACAGCGCGGATGGCACTGAGGTTTGGATTTCCTTGTGGGGTGGCAAGACCGATCAGTCGGCGATTGTGGTTTATGACGACAAGACCTTGACCTTGAAGAGGGTGATTACCGATCCAAAGATCATCACACCCACCGGCAAGTTCAATTTCTACAACACACAACACGACATCTATTAAACCCGCCTTTGATCTGGAACAAGGATAGGGGGTCACTGGCCCCTTATCCTTCACCCCACAACTGACCGATCAGTAAATCGAGAACACTAATGATGAAAGACAGGCTCGCCAGCCTCTGGAACACTCTCAAGCAGCCCAGCGCCAAATATTCGCTGTTGGGGCTCCTCGTCGTCGGGTTTGTTTCCGGCATCATCTTCTGGGGGGGCTTCCACACCGCTCTTGAGGCAACCAACACCATGGAATTCTGCATCTCCTGCCATGAGATGCACGATAACGTCTATCAGGAATACAAGCAGACCGTCCATTACAGCAATCGCACCGGTGTGCGCGCCACCTGCCCGGATTGTCATGTGCCCAGGGACTGGTCGCACAAAATTGTGCGAAAGGTCCAAGCCAGCGCCGAGTTGTGGGGCAAGCTTGTTGGTACGATCGACACCAAAGAAAAATTCGAAGCCAACCGCCTGCGTCTGGCTGAACATGAGTGGGCGCGCATGAAATCGGTTGATTCGATTGAATGTCGCAACTGCCACAGTTTTGAAGGCATGGATACTGACAAGCAAAAGCTTCGTGGTGCCAAGATGCACAAGATTGCCCAGGAAGACAAGAAGACCTGTATTGACTGCCACAAGGGTATTGCACACAAGAAACCGAAGGGGATGAAAGAAGATGATGACGAGTAGAAACTTATCACCTCGTCGGATTACGAAAAAAACGCTGTTCACGATGGTCACATTGGTAGAGAGGAAAAAAAAATGAAAAATTACAACATCACTACTGCGTTCATTAGCGCATGTCTTGCACTTGGATCGCAGGCCGCCATTGCCAACCCCGACTGGAGCAAGATTCCCAAGCGCGATATCAACGTCTTTCACACCGGCGTAGCGCCGATTGAATGGATCACCAAAAAATCCGAGCACAGCGGCACCGTCGGACTACGCAAAGGCGAAACCTGTATCGGGTGTCACGAAGAAAAAGGCACGCTGAATTTTGATTTCAAACGCCTTGCCAGCAAGGATCTCGAACCGGTGGGTGCGCCAAAGACCATGATGTTCTCGGTAAGCGTTCAGGCCGCCTACGACAAAGAGAACCTTTACATGCGCCTGTCTTTCAAGGCACCCGCCGACGAAGCTGCCGAGGCACCGCGGGAAGAGAAGGACCCGAAACATGAAGTCAAGGCCGCCATCATGTTCATGGGCAGCAAGGTTCCGCAGGCCGAGCAAATCGGCTGCTGGGCAACTTGCCACACGGATGTTCGTTCGATGCCGGGCGCCAATCCCGACAAAAAGAAATATGTTACCGGAGCCAACATGGCAGGGGAAAACTATTCCGACTACATTCAATGGAAAAGCGGCGTCGGTGGCAAGGGTTCGGTGCAGATTGACGGACACGTCGCTGAGGCTCGCGTCAACAAGGATGGCAAGGCGCTCGTCAAAGCAGAAGGTGAAAACAAGGGCGGCGTTTATACGGTCACATTCACCCGCAAGCTGACTGGTGGCGACGGAGATCTGGCCTTGGCCGAAGGCAAAGTTGTGCCCTTTGGCATCGCCATTCACACCGACAAAACCGTATGGCGTTTCCACCATGTTTCATTGGGCTACAAGCTTGGCATCGGCGCCGAAGGCGACGTCAAAGCGGTCAAGCAGTAGGCTCGACGGGCAAGGGCCCACACTCTCGCCGAAATGCTGAAGATGAAACGAATGCCGGGCTTGCTCGCATTCGTTTCATTGCTTGCGCAAGGCCAACAGGCGGTCGAGGTGCTCATCAAGGACTATCGATTTCAGCCGCACGAACTTCGAATCCAGCCTGGCGATACGGTGAAATGGGTCAATCGCGAAAAGCGCACCAGTCATTCTGTTGTTTTCCCGAGCGAAAACGGTCTTGAGTCCGAACGAATGTTCCCCGACGAAACCTGGTCGCGACGGTTTGACCATCCCGGACGATATCCTTACCACTGCGGCCCACATCCCGAGATGGCCGGCATGGTGGATGTGGGCGAATGAAAAGGAGGCAAGCATGAATACGTTTGCCCGCACGCTCGGTGCGGTTGCCGCACTCGTCCTGCCACTATGCGTTCTGGCGCAAAGCGGCAGCACCGGCCCGGAGCGCATAAAGGAAATCATTTCCGGTCGCTGTGCGGTCTGTCATGGCGCCGAAGGTGAAAGCGCCAGCGCCGTGTATCCGCGCCTGGCTGCGCAACATCCCGATTATCTGGCCAAACAGCTGCGCGATTTCCGCGATGGACGCCGCAAGAGCGACACCATGAGCGGCATGGCGGCAGATCTCAAGGACGACGACATCGCCGGCCTCGCAGCGTTCTTCAGCGGCAAGAAAGCGGCGGCCCGGCAGCCGGGCGATGTTGATCTCGCTGCGGTCGGCAAGTTCATTTTCCAGCGCGGCAACAGCTATTCGGGTGTTCCCGCCTGTGCATCCTGTCACGGTGCGACCGGGGCGGGAACACAGCAACTGCCGCGTCTGGCCGGGCAACATCCTTCCTATGTCGAAGTGCAACTCAAAGAATTCGACAAGCGCGACCGCACCAACGACAACGCCATCATGCATTCCGTCGCCTCCAAACTCACTGCCCTTGAAACCCGCGCAGTGGCCGTATTCATTGGCAGCCTGCAGTAAAAGTCGGCGCTGGCGGGACGGCGTTCACATGCAATCCACCGACACCGGCAACGCCTAGCAGCAAATCATGGATGCCTCCCGTCGTGCTTTCATGCGCGGCCGCTTCTCGGCGGTGTCGACCCCGCTACGTCCACCCTGGGCTCTCGCTGACGAAAGTTTTCTGAGCGCCTGCACCCGCTGTGCAGTCTGCATAGAGGTTTGCCCCAACGGCATCATCAGATACGACGCGGCAGGATTTCCAGAAGTGGATTTCACCCGCGGCGAATGCAGCTTCTGTGGCAAGTGTGTCGCGGCGTGCGTGCCGGCCGCCTTGCAGCGAAAGGATCAGAAACCACCGTGGTCATACCGGGCAGCCATCGGCAACACCTGTCTGGCCCAGCACAACGTCGTTTGTCGCACCTGCAACGACACCTGCGAACACGCGGCGATACTATTTCGTCCGCGCCTCGGCGCAGCGGCCGTTCCGGAAGTGCTCATGGACGCCTGCAACGGCTGCGGAGCCTGCGTCGCGGCTTGCCCCGCGCAGGCCATAAGTATCAGTGCGTGCGTGACTGCGTAGCACTTGACTTGCGTCAAGTGGCTCATTGTTCAATCGGTCTAGACTCAATCGCATCCTCCGCTACAAGACACTTTCGTGAACATCTCCAGCGCCATCATTCATGCCCACGCCGCAAACTCGGCGGCTGTCACGGCGCGACTGATTGCCCTCGCGGGCGTCGAAGTGCACGGCGTATCGCCCGAGGGCAAGATCATCGTCACCATTGAATCCGATGACGACAGCACCACCATCGACACCTTTACCCGCATTGGCCAGCTTGAAGGCGTACTGGCCACCGCGATGGTCTACAACCAATCCGAATCCGAGCCTGAAGGGGAGCTGAAATGACACTGACACGACGTGAATTCATCAAGACCAATGCCATCGCCGCCGCAGCAACCACTGCCGGCATGAGCATTCCGGGAACGGCGCTGGCCGTCATGCCCAAGGGAGCGGATGGCGTGCGCTGGGACAAGGGCGCCTGCCGCTATTGCGGCACTGGCTGTGGTGTTCTGGTCGGCACCAAGGATGGCCGCATCGTCGCCACCCAAGGCGACCCGGATGCCCCGGTCAATCGCGGACTCAACTGCATCAAAGGCTACTTTTTATCCAAGATCCAATACGGCAAGGATCGGCTGACGCAGCCCTTGCTGCGCATGAAGGACGGCAAGTTCGACAAATCCGGTGAGTTCGCACCGGTCAGCTGGAAACAGGCTTTCGACATCATGGAAGAGAAAGCCAAAGCCGCGCTGAAGAAAGGCGGCCCGCGCAACATCGCGATGTTCGGCTCGGGTCAGTGGACGATCTGGGAAGGCTATGCCGCTGCCAAGTTGATGAAGGCCGGGTTCCTCACCAACAACCTCGACCCCAACGCGCGTCACTGTATGGCCTCAGCGGTCGCCGGGTTCATGCGTACCTTTGGTATCGACGAACCGATGGGCTGCTATGACGATCTGGAGCACGCCGACGCCTTTGTCTTGTGGGGCTCAAATATGGCCGAAATGCACCCCATACTCTGGTCGCGCCTGACCGATCGACGCCTGACAGCAACGCATGTCAAGGTGCATGTGCTATCGACATTTACCCATCGCTCCTGCGAGCTGGCCGACAACGAACTGATTTTCAAACCGCAGTCCGACCTCGCGATCCTCAACTACATCTGCAACTACATCATCCAGAACAACGCGGTGAATGAAGAGTTCGTCAAGAAGCACGTCGGCTTCTTCAAGGGAGTCACCGACATCGGCTACGGCCTGCGCGCGAATCATCCGCTGGAGCAGGTGGCGATGAACAACGGCTATCCCGGCGCCGATGGCAAACCCAAAGGTGACCCGGGAAAACATTCGCCAATAAGTTTTGACGAATTCAAGGCCTTTGTCGCCGAATACACAGTCGACAAGGCACATGAAATTTCAGGTGTGCCCAAGGAAAAACTGGAGGCTCTGGCGCAAGCCTATGCCGACCCGAAAACCAAGGTGACCAGCTTCTGGACCATGGGCTTCAACCAGCACACGCGGGGAACCTGGGTCAATAACATGATCTACAACGTGCACCTGCTGGTCGGCAAGATTTCCGAGCCGGGCAACA
>CAZAGR010000150.1:0-6754 GCA_964484585.1 uncultured Propionivibrio sp.
GGCCGTATCTGATGCCGCGACGCTGGGCGAACTGTCGGCGCCGGTTGCTTGGTAGAGCGGATTGTTGGGGTCAAGGTTATGCCCCATCGCGACTACACGTTCCCAATCGGCGCCCTGCCCCCCAGTCTGATCGCGCAAATCCTTGGCGAGCGTATTGAACTGAAGCGTGCTGCGTCGCGCCGAATAAATTTCCAGTAATTTGACATGAACAGCGACCCGCGCCGGATTCGACTTCAGCGCGTCAAGCAAAATTTCCTCGGCTTGGGCGTCGCGGCCAAAGGCCAGGAAGGTATCCGCCTCCACAATTGGATCCACGGACTCTGTGCTGACACCGGAAACCGTTTCAGAAACGCTGTAATCACTGGGCGCAGCTCTGCTTAAATTCGAATCCTTGGCAGAACTGTCGCTGAACACCGAATTCGCCGACAAACTCGATTGGGTCATCGGCGCTTCATTTTCAGCAGCAGCCTTGCGTTTTCGACGCACCGCCGAAAATCCAAAATAACCCGCCAGCAAGGCAAGCACGCCAGCCCCACCGGCCACCAACGGCAAGTTCTCTTCGAGGAAATCCGGTTCCGGCTCGGGCTCCGGAGGCGGTGCAATTTTCTTTGGCTTCGCTGCGGGTGGTTTATTGTCAGCTGCCGGTGCGGCTGCAACAGAAGTCGGCGCCGGCGGCACGGCGGCTGGAGCTGCGACAACGGCCTCCGGCTTAACCTCGGCTTTAACCTCGGGTTTCACCTCCGGCGGCGGGGCTGCGGCAGGTTTGGCGGCTTCGGCCTGCTTTTGCATTCCGGCACCGGGCTGACTCTTGAGCTCGGCCAACTTCTTCAGATCAGTGATATTCTTTTCCAGCGACCCCATCCGGCTATTGGCTTCGCGCAAGGCGCGATCACGGGCAACCAGATCCTCTTCAACTGCGGTTACGCGCCCCTGCAACTGAGCGTTTTTCGCTGCGCCAGCCTTGCCTGTCTCCGTGCGGGAGACTTCAAGTTTGTCGCCGCCAGTCGCCACGGGTGCTTTTTCCACGACTTTCGGTGCAATCTTTCCAGCCGACGATTGAACGGCATCAGGTGCCTTCACCGGTGCGGCACCCGCCATCGTCGCAAGTTTCTTACGGTAGGCGTTGAAATCGGCCGATTGGGCGACAATTTCGCTTCTGGCCTCATCCGCGCTTACTTTGGCGACTTCATCGCGACCGGGAATAGTCAGAATTTTTCCCTGCTTCAGACGATTCATGTTGCCAGAAAACGCGTCTTTGTTGCTTCGAAACAACGCAACCAGCATTTGGTCGAGATTGACACCCTCGGGCTTGGTCTGGGCCGCTATCTTGCCCAAGGTATCGCCGGACGCGACCAAACGGGTTGCCTGGCTAGCGGAAGCGGGCGACGCGCCGGCGCTCCCCGTCTTGCCTTGGCGCGGCGTAGCAAGTGTTGACTTTTCGCCCGAATCAACAGATTGAGCCGCCATTGGCGCTTTTTCAGGTGCAACAGGGGTGGCGGTAGCTTCGGCAGCCGGTGCAGCCGGAGGTGCTGTGACTTCCGGAGCGGCAACCGGCATTACGGCCGCGGCCGCCAGTTCAGGTGGATCAAGCAGGAAGGTGTATTCCCGCACCAATCGGCCTGACGACCAATTCAGCTCAACCAGCAAATCCATAAACGGTTCGTTGACCGGCTTGTCCGACGTCAATTCGATGTAGCGGCGGCCATCACGCTCCTTGGGCAAGCCGCGCGAAAACTGCAACGACGACAACACCGGCACATAGTCGATACCCGCGATCCTGAAGGCATCGGCAGGTGCCAGCCGCGCGGTCAGCGAGGCCAACTCTTCCCGGGCGGCGGTCACTTCCAGCTCGGCGCGCAACGGCTGTCCGAGTCCGGATAGGACAGTGATTCTCCCCAATCCGGCGGCAGTCGCTGCCAACGGCGACAACGCGAGGCTGACCGCAAGAACAAGGGCCTTTTTACGACTATTTTTGAATGAATTAACCACAGCGTCTCCCCGCAGGGTTCAATTTCGAGTAATCAAAATAACATCATAGGCTTAAGTGCGCAAGCTCAACCTTCACCTCATGAGTCGATCAGGCCAAATTGCGGCATCAATGCAACAAAATCCTCAACATTCGGCGTAACGGCTCGGCCGCGCCCCACAGTAATTGGTCGCCAACCGTGAAAACAGACAGATAGTTGGGCCCCATCGACAAATTACGCAAACGGCCGACCGGCACGGACAGAGTGCCCGTCACCGCCGTTGGCGTCAATTCACGCATCGAAGCCTCGCGCTCGTTTGGAATCACCTTAACCCACTCGTTATGTCCGGCAATCAACGCATGAATGTCGGCAATTGGCACATGTTTCTTTAATTTGACGGTCAGGGCCTGCGAGTGGCAACGCATTGCGCCGATCCGCACACAAAGACCATCCACAGGCACCGGCCGCTTCTCCATGCCCAGAATCTTGTTCGTTTCGGCCTGCCCTTTCCATTCCTCGCGGCTTTGTCCGTTACCCATGTCCTTGTCAATCCAGGGAATCAAGGAGCCGGCCAGCGGAACGCCGAAATTAGTAGTCGGAAACAAATCGTCACGTAGCACTCCCGCGACTTTGCGATCAATATCCAAAATGGCCGACCCCGGATCATCAAGCAGCGTCTTCACCGCACGATGCGCCTCGCCCATCTGCATCAGCAGTTCGCGCATATTTTGCGCGCCCGCGCCGGATGCAGCCTGATAGGTCATCGAGGTCATCCACTCGATCAAGCCTGCCTGGAACAATCCGCCCAGGCCCATCAACATAAGGCTCACCGTGCAATTACCGCCAATCCAGTTGCGTCCGCCACGGGCCAGGCTATTTTGAATCACATCCCGGTTGACAGGGTCTAGAATGATCACGGCATCATCTTTCATGCGCAACGTAGACGCCGCGTCTATCCAGTGGCCATGCCAGCCGGCCGCCCGCAATTTCGGAAAGACATCCGTCGTGTAGTCGCCGCCCTGGCAGCTGATGATGATGTCCATCATCCGCAATTCGTTGATGCTGCGCGCATCCTTGAGGGGCGGCAGATCACCACGCCCGGCCATGGCAGCAAAGGCAGGCGATTTTCCGCCGGGATTCGACGTCGTGAAAAAAACCGGCTCAATCAACGAGAAGTCATTCTCATCGCACATGCGCTGCATCAAAACGGAACCCACCATTCCGCGCCAACCGACCAAGCCCACTCGTTTCATGACTGCCTGCTTTTCACTATTTTGGTTAAAGCGCTGCCAACACGGCATCGCCCATTTCACGCGTACCCACCACTTTCCCTCCGGCTTCCGCAATATCACCGGTTCGAACACCCTGCGCCAGCACCGACTTGACCGCACGTTCGATGTGGTCAGCCTTGTCACCCAAACCGAAACTGTAACGCAGCATCATGGCGGCAGACAGAATTGTTGCCAGCGGATTGGCAATATTTTTACCCGCAATATCGGGCGCGGAGCCATGAATAGGCTCGTACAGACCGAAATTATGTTCATTCAAGGATGCCGACGGCAGCATGCCGATCGAACCGGTCAGCATCGAGGCCTCGTCCGACAGAATGTCGCCGAACATATTACCCGTGACCATCACGTCAAACTGTTTTGGATTCTTGAGCAGTTGCATGGCCGCATTGTCCACATACTGATGTGACAAGCTCACATCCGGATATTCGGTTCCGACGGCGATCACCACCTCACGCCACAGCTGCATCGTATCCAGCACATTGGCCTTGTCCACCGAACACAGCCGGCGACTGCGTTTTCGGGCGGCCTGAAACGCGACATGCGCCACGCGACGTATCTCGGGTTCCGAATACCTCATCGTGTCGAAACCTTCACGCACGCCGTCATCGCGCACGCGGATGCCGCGCGGCTGACCGAAGTAAATATCGCCGGTCAACTCGCGAATGATCAGGATGTCCAGTCCGGCGACGATTTCAGGCTTGAGCGTCGACGCCTGCACCAGTTCCGGATAAACCACTGCCGGACGGAAATTGGCAAACAGGTTGAGTTCCTTGCGTAAACCCAAAATGGCTTGTTCCGGTCGCAGTTCGCGGGGCAACGTGTCCAGCGAAAAATCTCCGACCGCGCCAAAAAGTATCGCGTCCGATGCCCGTGCCAGTTCCAGCGTCGACGGCGGCAATGGATGACCCAGGGCACGGTAGGCGGCACCACCGACAGGCGCCTCGGCGTAATCGGCTTGCAAGCCCAGCGCCGGCGACTTGAGCACTCGCAATGCCTGGTCAACGATTTCCGGGCCAATGCCATCCCCGGGCAGCACACAAATTTTCATCTCTTATCCATTTCAGGCAAAAAGCCAGGCATGTTCGCGCCGCCGACGATCTTCAAACTCGCGAATCTTGTCCGCATGGCGAAGGGTCAGGCCGATATCGTCCCAGCCATTCAACAACGATTCCTTGCGGAACGCGTCGACCTGAAACGGGATCGCATGACCGTCGGGGCGCACGACACGTTGCGCCACCAGATCAACGGTCAGCTTGTAGCCGGGAAGATGCTCGGTGAGCCCAAACAGCGCGTCGATTTCCAGCTTGGGCAGAACAATCGGCAGCACGCCGTTCTTGAAGCAGTTGTTGAAAAAAATATCGGCAAAAGACTCGCCAATGATGGCGCGAAATCCGCAATCCTGCAGCGCCCACGGCGCATGCTCGCGCGACGAACCACAGCCGAAATTGACACGCACCAGAAGAATCGATGCGCCTTGATAGCGGTCCTGATTCAAAACAAAATTCGGATTGCGTGGACGAACCGAGTTGTCCATCCCGGGCTCGCCGTGATCCAAATATCGCCACTCGTCAAACGCGTTGGGGCCAAAGCCTGAGCGCTTGATCGACTTCAGAAACTGCTTCGGGATGATGGCGTCGGTATCGACATTGGACCGATCCAATGGCGCTACCAGGCCCTCGTGAATGGTGAATTTCTCCATCATTCAGTGGGTCGACTTCTCAATCGCCTCGCCGCCTTTTTTAATATCTTTACCGATGCCCTGGACAGTATTGCACCCGAGCGTCGAAACAATCATTGCCAAACCAAACAAACTCAATATCATCTTGCGCATCATTTTCAGCTCCTCAAAGAATTTCACGAACATCAACAAAACGACCGGCAATGGCAGCGGCTGCGGCCATTGCCGGGCTGACCAGATGGGTGCGTCCACCGGCACCCTGCCGTCCCTCAAAATTCCGGTTTGACGTGGACGCGCAGCGCTCTCCCGGTTCAAGGCGGTCGTCATTCATCGCCAGACACATGGAGCAACCCGGCTGCCGCCATTCAAAACCGGCAGCAATAAATATTCGATCAAGACCTTCCGCCTCGGCCTGTCGCTTGACCAAACCGGAGCCGGGCACTACCAGAGCCAACTTGACATTGGCAGCCACCGAGCGCCCTTTGACCACGGCTGCCGCGGCGCGCAAATCTTCAATACGGGAATTGGTGCATGAGCCGATAAACACCTTGTCGATCTTGATCTGGGACAACGGCGTGCGCGCCGTCAAACCCATGTATTGCAAGGCACGAGCCACGCCTTCTCGCTTGACCGGATCGGTAAAGTCTTCCGGCGCAGGTACGTTTCCGCGAATTCCGGTCACCATTTCCGGCGACGTGCCCCAAGTGACTTGTGGCTCGATTCCGGCCGCATCGATAGCCACCACCGAATCAAACTTTGCGTCGGCATCAGACACCAACGTGCGCCAATACGCGGTGGCAGCATCCCACTGCTCGCGCTTGGGCGCAAAGTTACGCCCCTTCAAGTAGTTCACCGTGGTCTCATCGACGGCCACAAAGCCGACCCGCGCACCCGCTTCAATCGCCATATTGCAGACCGTCATCCGTCCTTCCATCGACAAGGCGCGAATCGCCTCGCCACCAAATTCGATCGCATAACCATTGCCACCCGCCGTTCCAATTCGACCGATCAGCGCCAGCACGATATCTTTCGCCGTCACGCCAGCGCCGACTTTTCCATCGACACGCACCAGCATGGATTTCGATTTTTTTTGCAGCAGGCACTGCGTCGCCAGAACGTGCTCGACCTCGGACGTGCCAATGCCATGGGCGAGGCAGCCGAATGCGCCGTGCGTCGAGGTGTGCGAATCGCCACAGACCACCGTCATCCCCGGCAGCGTCGCACCATGCTCGGGGCCGATAACGTGAACGATGCCTTGGTGTTTGTCCTTGAACGGGAAATAGGCTAGTGCACCGACTTCGCGCATGTTGGCGTCGAGGGTTTCGACCTGCTGCCGGGAAACCGGATCAACAATACCCTCTTCCCAGTTCTTGGTCGGCGTATTGTGGTCCGCCGTCGCCACAATCGACGAAACACGCCAGGGCGTGCGCCCGGCCAACTTCAATCCTTCGAACGCCTGCGGACTGGTGACTTCATGAACCAGGTGACGATCGATGTAAAGCAGCGCCGTGCCATCGGCTTCGGTATGCACCACATGGGCATCCCAGAGTTTGTCGTAGAGCGTTTTTGCCATGATTCAAAGAAATTGTGCAGAGCAGAAAATTATCGCATAGGCGATGGCTGCAGGGACTGCGCCGTCAATGGTTAGTCGAAGGATTCTTGGGCATGTCGGCTGAAAAAAAGAAATAGACAACAAAAAAGCCGATCGCTGCCAGTCCGGCGGAGAATGAATACGTCACGCCGGCACCCGCGTTTTGCCAGGTCTGCCCTGCCAGAAGACTACCCACCATGCCGCCGCCACCGAATGATAGGCTGCC
>CAZAGR010000151.1:0-6690 GCA_964484585.1 uncultured Propionivibrio sp.
TGATTTCATGAGCGTACCCGACCAACTGCGGGCACCGCCATGGCTGCGCTGTCAGCGCTCGTCGGTACGATATTCGACATAGGCGCGGTCGCGCGTTTGTCGTATCCAGTCCTGATACGCCTCGTCTGACTTGCGTTCGCGCAACACTTGTCGTGCCTGCTGGCGCTGCCGCTCTTTTGATACATCTTCAGAGCGACGCTCAAGTACCTGGATGAGATGAATGCCGAACTGAGATTGAACCGGCGCGCTAATCTGATTGATGGCCAACGCATCCATGGCGCGTTCGAAATCGGGGACGGTGTCGCCTTGATACAGCCAGCCAAGATCGCCGCCCTTGGACGCCGACAAATCATTGGAGTGCAGGCGTGCCAGTTCCGCAAAATCGACCCCGTTATCAAGACGTTCTTTGAGGCTGATCATTTTTCGGCGCGCTTCTTCGGCGGTAGTGATTTCATCCACTTTGATGAGGATGTGTCGTGCACGCGTTTGCTTTACAGCAGTCGCCACGATTTGGGCTCTGCCGCGACGCTCTATCAACTTGACAATGTGAAACCCTGCGGGGCTGCGCAAAATGTCGCTGACTTCTCCCGGTTGCATTTTTTTGACGACCTCGGCGTACAAGCCGGGCAGTCGATCCATCGGCCGTAGCCCCATGGCACCTCCGGAGAGGCCGTCCGGCGCGTCGGAAAAACTGGCCGCGACCCGCGCAAAATCTTCACCGCGGCGAATCTGATCAAGTGCCGATTGCGCCCGCACACCAATGCGCATTAACTGATCCGGTGTCGCCTGTTCAGGCAGACGCACCAGAATATGTGCAACCTGCACCTCGGCATTCGCGGCCGGACTTTGATCGGGGTTTGCGAGATAGTTATCGATTTCCCCCTCAGATACGACTATGCGGCTGTCCACTTCGCGCTCGCGTAGTCGTGAGAGGGTGATTTCATCGCGAATTTCATCGCGAAACTTTACCCAGGCAACGCCATCTTTTTCGAGGGCTTGACGAAATTCGGCGAGTGAAAGACGATTACTTTCGGCAATGCGGCGCATGGCTGCATCCAGTTCCACGTCGGAAACTCGCATGCCGGTTTCCTTTGCCATCTGTAATTGCACTCGGTCTGAGATGATGCGTTCGAGTAACTGTTTTTCGAGAACGTTTTGCGGCGGCAGTTGGACGTTCTGGCCCCGTAATTG
Organism: uncultured Propionivibrio sp.; assembly: GCA_964484585.1. Classification (GTDB taxonomy): domain Bacteria; phylum Pseudomonadota; class Gammaproteobacteria; order Burkholderiales; family Rhodocyclaceae; genus JADKHX01. The sequence continues at coordinate 1,192 of CAZAGR010000151.1, forward strand.
TCGCTCTACCGTGGCCATCCGGGTGCGGAGCTCAACGGCCGTGATCGCCTCGTCATTGACCACGGCGATGATTCGGTCGACGTCGACCGCCACGACACGGGACGACTGCGCCAAAGCGGCGCTGCCATGGAAATATACGGCCAATATAAGTAGGGGCAGGGCATGGTGCATTAAAGGTCGATGGGTGAGTAGTGATGTCATATGTCAGTTCGCAGCGAAGGCCGGATCGGCCGTAGGTTGATTGATGATGCCGTAACCCGGAATGGAACGCTTGAGCGTCTCCAAAGGGTTCGAGCCAATGCGGGAAAATCCATTCAATTCGAGCTGTAGAAATAGCGCTGTCGTCGACACTTGGGTTTGTGTGGCGAGACGTTGCAAGACGAAACGTGCAGCCCAGCAGTCTTCCGCATACTCAACACCGGCCAGCGTTTCAACAATTCGCTTTTCCTTAAAGGAGTAATTGTACCGGCCAACTCCCTGCCATTTGCTGAATAGCGGCCACTGGCCGGATACGTCAATCTGGCTAATGCCGGGTTGGCTGGTGCCGGCGACCGCGTAGGTGTAACGGTAGCTGGTATTGAGAATTTTGCCCGGTTCCGGCTGAAAGCGCGCACCCACGTTGAATCGTTCAGTTTTGCCTGAGCGCGGATTATATTGCCAGGCTGAATTGCCCTGGGTGTAAGGAAAAATCTGGCCCGAGAGTTCGGCAAGGACGTCGGTTTGTCGGTCGGTTCGCAGGACTTCGCCAGGCAGACCTACTTGTTGCGTAGTGAAATAGATGCGTTGGCCAAAACTACCGCGCAAGATCTCTGCACCCGAGGAGGGGTCGATAAGGCGTGAACTCAGCATTGCTGTTACTTGGTCCGCGTCACCTATCCTGTCACCACCGACGTAGCGATTTTCAGAAAATATCTGGGCGAAATTAAAGTCTGCTATGCCAGTATCAAATATGGGGAAAAGGCGTTGATCCTTGGCCGGGATCCGCAGATAGTAGAGGCGGGGTTCAAGTGTTTGCAAAACTTTTTTGTTTGCCCACTCCGTGTCACGTTCGAAAACCATGTTGGAATCGATGCTGAAGATGGGCACGGTACGTGAAAGTCGATCCGGCGCACCCGTCGCAATGGCCGCTGCGGAGGAGTCCAGGTTGTAGCGTGTGGAATGGACGCCTAATTTTGGGGTTACCGTCAGCCAGGAAAATTGCTGCGGCCACGATAGTTGCGGATAGAGGATGCTGCGAGTACCTTCAACCAAATTACCGTGTCGAAAACTTACGCTCTCGCCGTACAGGGATCCAACGAGCCCCAACGGCAAGTCAGATCGTGCTGCATTGAAATTGAATTTGGGCAACAACTTGTACGGTTTGGTCAATCGCGGCAACCCCGGGTCTTGCAAGGTCTGAAAGTCTTGCATCAAGAGCGAAGCCGACCACCAAGGTGTTCCGTAGTTCAACGATCCTTGTCGCAGAAGATTGGTCTGCGATGTGACGGCAAGGCGGCTGGACAAATCGCTGAAATAGGTATCGTCGGAAACCCCGTTAAGGATCAGTGCGCCGTTAAATCCGCCGCCAAAGTTTTGCGTGTGGTTTAGCGCGAAGGCACTGCGTGAGGTTCCGGTGACTTTGTCGTCAGGTAGCAGTTCATAACGAGTCTGGCCGCTGTAGTTTGGGTTGAGATAGCGTAACTCACTGTTCCATTGCACGCCACGCTTGCTCATCAGGCGCGGCGAGAGGGTTGCGTCGATGTTAGGAGCAATATTCCAGTAAATGGGCTGGGTGAATTCGATGCCGCTTTTGCTTGTGGAGCCAAAGGTCGGTGCCAGTAAGCCGCTCTTGCGTTGCTCGCTCAATGAGAACGATAGCCAGGGTGTGAAGAATATCGGTACTCCCTTGAAGTAGACGGTGGCGTTGCGTCCACTGCCGATGTCGTCGGCACGATCGACAAACAGGCTGCTCACGGTGGCAAACCAGTCGGTGCTGCCGTTTGCGGCCGGGACGCACGTGCTGTAGGTCGCATCACTTAGCCGGTATTTTCCTTCGCCTTCGAAATCCAATCGTGTCGCGGTGCCGTGGCCCACCTGTTCGTCGTCGTGTGCCTTGATGCCGGCTACGGAGTGTTGGCGCGCCGTGTGGATGCGATAGGTCGGGCTGTCGAAAAAACCTGTGTTGTCAGCGAGTTTGAGGCGCAGGTGGGGGCCGCTGATCTCTTCTCCATTTCGCGTTAGCACCACATTGCCACTGGCGTCAGCGACGTCTTCCGGTTGCCGGTGCGTCAGTTTGTCCGCAATAAGTCGGGTGTCTCCCTTGCGCAAATCAACATTGCCTTCAGCAAAAAGTTCCTGATCCGTGACGCCCTGCATGGTATCTGCCGTGATCTGTGTCGACTCGATAGCAGTCGTTGCGTCGTTTTTTTTCGTAGTTGTGAAGCTTGAGCTGGGACGTATATCGGTTGTCTTGGTCGCCGGGGTGCTCTCAGCCGCGCCTGGGGTAGTGACGATGGATTTTGCCGGTGCCACCACCGGAGGGTTCTTGGTCAATACCGATTCCGTTTTGACCGGGTCGATTTTCTTTTGCGCGGACCCGGTGCCAAGCAGGCCAGGGTCTATGCGCAGCGGCGGTAGGCTTGTCGCTGCCGCCGGCCCGGCGTTCAGAGCTATGCATGCGGCGAGGCTAAATTGTCCGCGTCTAGAAATTGGCATTCCGGGAGGGGGTTGGGTAGGCAGAAACGATAGTACGATAAAGCCGACCTGTAAGTCGCGGTGGTTCGCAGCAGAAGGTCAGCTTGGTGCGCGATGCTAGAATTTCACAATAATAGCATTTTGCCCCTCGATCGATCCCATTTTCACCCTTGTCACCTCTGCCCTTGGGGTATTTCATGCAACGCCAGCAAGATATTTTGACGTGGCTGGCCGGTATCTGGCCGGCGTCCCGGTTTGCGCTCGCACCCGCATCGTCCGATGCCAGTTTCAGGCGCTACTTTCGCGTTACGCGAGACGATAACATTACGCTGATTGTGATGGATGCCCCGCCCGAGCATGTGGGTGTTCGGCGTTGGTTGGCCGTGCAGAAACTGCTGCATGAGGCTGGCGTTCATGTCCCGCAGGTACTGGAGCAGGATCTGGCGCAGGGTTTCCTGTTGTTATCGGACTTGGGCGGCACAACCTATCTTCAACAGCTGACTATCGAGACTGCGCCGTCGCTCTATGGCGATGCCTTCACGGCACTTTTGGCTCTGCAACATATTGCTCGTCCTGCCGATTTGCCGGATTACGATTCCGTTTTGCTTAGACGCGAACTGGAACTCTTTCCGGAGTGGTTTCTTGGCACGCATCATCAACTCACGCTTTCGGACAGCGAGCGGGCTGGCTTGACTTCAGTGTTTGATCGGATCATCGAGCGGAATCTTGCCGAGCCTCGCGTCTTCGTCCATCGTGACTTTCATTCGCGCAATTTAATGCGGGTCCACTCTGAATCGCTGCTGAATCCGGGTGTCATCGATTTTCAGGATGCGGTCTGGGGACCGGTCAGTTACGACGCAGTGTCGCTCTTGAAAGATGCCTATATCTTATGGGACGAGGAGCGGGCGCTGGACTGGCTGATCCGGTATTGGGAACGCGCCCGCGCCGCGGGCATTCCCGTAAGGGCGGACTTCAGCGAGTTCTATGCTGATTACGAATGGATGGGCATGCAACGCCATCTCAAGATTCTCGGCATCTTTGCGCGGCTACACCATCGAGATGGCAAAGAGGGTTACCTCAAGGAGTTGCCCCGCGTTTCCCATTACGTCCGCAAAGTCGGTGAGCGTTACGCTGCATTGCGCCCCCTGTTGCGTCTGCTCGATCGGGTTGAGGCCCGGCAACCCGCGGTTGGCTATACTTTTTGATGAAGGCCATGATCCTTGCCGCTGGACGCGGCGAGCGCATGCGGCCGCTAACTGATCAGTGTCCCAAACCTTTGTTGCGTGCAGGCGGTAAATCTCTTATCGTCTGGCAGATTGAGCGACTGGTAGCTGCCGGAATCACCGACATCGTAATTAACTACGCGTATCACGGCGAGCAGATTGAGGCTGCGCTTGGCACCGGGGCGGGGTTGGGTGCTTCAATCACCTATTCACCTGAAGTCGTGGCGCTTGAGACTGCAGGTGGTGTAGCCAATGCACTGGGCCTGTTGGGAGAGTCTCCATTCATGGTTGTCAGTGCAGACATTTATGTGGAGTGTGATTATCGCCAGCTAGCAACACAGGCGAATGAACTTGTGGGCGGCGTTTCAGCAAGCCTGTGGATGGTCAATAACCCCGTTTGGCATCCCGCAGGAGATTTTGCGCTCATCGACAATTATCTGGATTTGCGCGGCTCGCCAAGACTGACTTACGCCAACCTTGGTGTTTTTCGCCCGTCATTTTTCGCGGACGTTGCTCGGGGCGACAGGGTGCCGATGCGACCGTTGTTCACGAAAGCAATAGCAGCAAGGGCGGTCAAGGGTTTTCTCTATCGGGGTGTATGGGACAACATCGGTACCCCGGCGCAATTGTCTGAACTGGACGCTCGACTGAGCTCACTATAATTTGTCGCCTCAACTCGCCTCCGGATTGACAATGACTGACCGTACACCGTTCCGCCAGCACCGACTTTCTTTGATCGAGCGGATGAACCGTAAAGGGGGTGGCTTGGCCATCATTCCGACTGCGTCTGAGGTCATGCGAAACAGCGATGCACAGTACAGCTACCGTTACGATAGCAATTTTCACTACCTGACCGGTTTTGAGGAACCCGATGCAGTGCTTATCGTCGTGGCGGGACAGGAGCCCAAAACGATACTGTTCTGTCGTGAGAAAAATCTGGAGCGCGAAGTATGGGATGGATTTCGTTTCGGCCCCGGTGCTGCGCGTGAAGTATTCGGTTTTGACGCGGCGTATTCGATCGATGGGCTTGAGAGCAAGCTGCCGGAGCTGATAGCCGACCAAGCCGCACTCTGGTTTTCAGTCGGCCATGACGCCGCGTGGGACGTTCGCATTAGTGGAGCGCTTAATGTCGTGCGGGCGCAGTCTCGTGCAGGCAAGCGGGCGCCCGCCGTGGTGCGTGATATTCGTGCCGAGTTGAGCGAGATGCGTCTGGTCAAAGATGATAGCGAATTGGCAGTCATGCGCCGCGCTGCAGCCATCTCTGCGGGCGCGCATGTGCGGGCAATTCGATTCGTTGCGCCGGGAGTTTTTGAGCATGAAGTCGAAGCGGAGCTGCTGCATGAGTTTCGTCGTCATGGTTGCGAAGCACCCGCATACACCTCAATCGTGGCCGGTGGTGCAAATGCCTGCGTGCTTCACTATTCAGCCAATAATCAGGTGCTATTAGATGGCGACTTGTTACTGATCGATGCCGGCGGCGAATTGAACGGTTACGCGTCGGACATTACGCGTACGTTTCCCGTCAATGGGCGATTTTCAGGTCCGCAGGCGGATATCTATAACATCGTGCTCGACGCTCAGTCGGCGGCAATCGATGCAGTCC